>NZ_JAAAPJ010000008.1:300000-548900 GCF_009909145.1 Corallococcus silvisoli | reverse complement strand
CTTGCCGTGGTCCACGTGCCCAATCGTTCCGATGTTCACGTGGGGCAGGCTGCGATCGAACTTTTCCTTGGACATGACACTCCTCGAAAAATGGAGCCCTGAACCAGGATTGAACTGGTGACCTCATCCTTACCAAGGATGCGCTCTGCCAACTGAGCTATCAGGGCTTGGCGATGCACTACAACGGTTGGAGCGGGAAATGGGATTCGAACCCACGACATTCAGCTTGGAAGGCTGACGCTCTACCAACTGAGCTATTCCCGCATTGCCGAGTGGAGGGAGATGGATTCGAACCATCGAAGGCGTAGAGCCGGCAGATTTACAGTCTGCTCCCTTTGGCCGCTTGGGTATCCCTCCAGATATTCTCATGTGGTGCTGCGAACCGCTCTACCACGACTTCGCGTCCCGGGCCCTTCTCCGCGGCCCGTCCTACCTGGCCGGCGGCGGGATTTGAACCCGCGACCTACTGATTACAAATCAGTTGCTCTACCGACTGAGCTACACCGGCATCCTTCCAGCAACTGCCCCGCCCTACTTCATCCCGGGCGGACCGTCAACCTCTCGGCAGCGACTTGAGAGGCGCGACCTTTTAGAAGCCCCCACTCTCCAAGTCAAGGAGATTGATCCACGAAACATCAGCGGGTTGGACGGCCCCGCTGGCGGGCGACCTCGTATAGCAGAATCGCGGCGGAAACCGACGCATTCAATGAACCGACCTGACCGCCCATGGGAATCCGGAGGCGGAAGTCGCAGTGCTTGAGGACCCCTTCCCTCACGCCCGCTCCCTCGGCGCCCACGACGAGCGCCAGGGGGCCGTCCAGCCGGGCATTCCACAACGGCTCGGAGCCCTCCACGTCGGCTGCCGCGACCCAAACGCCCGCTTCCTTCAGTTCCTCCAGGGCGCGGGAGATGTTGGTGACGCGCGCGATGGGGCAGTACTCGACGGCGCCGGCGGACGCCTTGGCCACGGTCCCCGTCACCTGAACGGCCCGATCCTTGGCGAGGACGACGCCATGGGCACCGAGCGCATGGGCCGAGCGGATGATGGCGCCCAGGTTGTGCGGATCCTGGATGCCGTCGAGCACGACGACCAACGGGGGCTGGGAGCGAGCCTTCGCCGCGTCGAGCACGTCTTGCAGGTCGACGTACTGGAAGCCCCGGAGTTCTGCGACGACCCCCTGGTGCACGCCGCCCTCCGCCATCGAGGTCAGCCGTTCGCGGCCGACCTTCTCCACCCGGACGCCGGCGTCACGCGCGCGGCTGAGCAGTTCGCCCGCGGCCTTGGCGCCCACCTGCCCGTCGACGATGAAGAGCCGCTCCACCGCGTCGGGATGGGCGCGAAGGGCTTCGAGCACGGGGTTGACACCATGGACATAGCGCGGGGCTTCATGGCCGCCGCGCTCGCCGCCGGACTTGGGGGAGCGCTCTCTCATGGGGGCTACTGGACCTCCACGGGCAGCGAGAAGACCTTCTTCTGACGGGCGCAGATCTTCTCCGTGCAGATGAAGAAGGTCAGCGTCGCGTCCAGCGAGCCCTTGCCGGCGGAAATCGCGGTGAAGGGGACCTCGAAGCGCGGATCCACGAACTGCTGGCCCGCGGCCTTCTTCGCCACCGACTGCTCGCGGGTCAGCGTCTTCTGCGCGGGCGTCAGCTGCTTGCCCGTCAGCTCCAGCTTCAGCGGAGCCTCGTCGGAGACGTGCGCCCCGGCCTTCGACTTGATGGCGAGCACGAAGGTGCCCTGCCCTCCCGCCTTCACCTGCGTCGACGTGCCCTCGGTGGTGACTTCGTAGAGGGTGGTGGGGTCCACGTCCTGGGCCAGCACCGGCGCGCTCACGAGCGTCAGCAGCAGGGGGGCCAGGGTCGGCAAGCGGCGGGGGTTCGGCATGGTCGTCTCCAGGAAGGCGGCGTTCGTATACCGGGGCTTCGGACGCGCGGGGAGCGCTTTCTCTTCTAACTCCGCGGCGCGTTCACCTTCACGGGGCCCTTGCGCCCTGGCTGTGGGGGCAGGGACTGGGGCGTCTCCAGCGCCGCGCTCCAGACGGGAGTGGCTCCTTCAACCAGGGCCTCCGCGCGCAAGATGATGGGGGTCGCCAGGTCCATGCCCGTCGCGGCCTCCATCTCCAGGAGCGCGGGTGAGCTGTTCACCTCGAAGACCTTGGGATGTCCCTGGACATCCAGGATGTCCACCGCGGCCACCTCGAGGCCCACGAGGCGAGCCACCTTCTCCGCCGTGGCGCGGTGGCTCGGGGACAGCGCCAGGGCCTCCAGCCGAGCCCCCCGGTTCAGCGTGTGCGAGAGCCGGCCGGGGCGCGGCTTGCGCAGCACCGCGGCGATGGCTTCTCCGCCCACCACGAGGACGCGCACGTCCTGCCCGGTGCTCCGCACGTACTCCTGCATCACCAGGTTGTGGCCCAGGCCCAGCACCGCCTCCAGCGCGGCCTCCAATGACTGGAGGCTCTCGCAGACCATCACGCCGTGCTTCTCCTGGCCTTGGAGCAGCTTCACCAGCACGGGGACTCCGCCCACGAGCCCCACCATTTCCTTGAGGTGGGCCGCGTCCCTGGCCATCACCGTGGCGGGAATGTCGATGCCATGGGCGGACAGGAGCTGGAGCGCGCGCATCTTGTTGCGCGACTGCGCGATGGCCTGGGCGTGGTTCACCAGGGGCACGCGCGCCAGACCGAACTGGTTCACCACCGCGAGCCCGTAGGTGCTGATGGACAGGGCGATGCGCGGGATGACGACGTCGGTGGGGGTGAGCTTCTTGCGATCGTAGAGGAGCGTCGCCCGGCTGGCCCCGTCCAGATGCATCTGCACCCGGAGCGGGTTGAGCACACGCACCCGGTGTCCTCGCGCGCGACCTGCGTCGACGATCCGCCGCGTGGACGAGATGGAGGCGGAGCGCGAAAGGACTGTGATTTTCATGGCGGAGGCGACCGGCCCGGCGAGGTCCCTATAACCCTCGCCACCGCCCGGGTAAAGCCGCCTCCGCCCGCCTGCCGCCTAGAGCTGGCGGATGGCGCGCACTTCGACGCTGATGGGAGCTTCCGGGCGCGATGACTCCAGCTTCGCGCAGGCGCTGCCCGTGAAGGTCACGCCCGTTTCGCCCAGCGACCAGGTGTCGGGCCCCGCGAGCGTCCGCTCGCCGTCGATGTAGACGACGATGAGCTTGTCGTTCGAGGGAATCTGGCTCGGCTCGAGCTTGATGAAGCAGGGCTCATCGCCCGTGATCTGCTCGCTGATCTTCTTCAGCGCGTTCGCCAGCTCCTCGCGATTGCCCGCCTGGTAGAAGGAGCGCCCGCAGAAACCGGTGTTGACGTCACAGGTGTCCCCCGCGCCGCAGTCGATGCTGGCCTTGCACGCGCGCGCGAAGCCGCCCGCGAGCGCCATCTCGTTGAGAACGCTGGGACCATCACCCGCCGACGTCTCCGCGCCGAACCCGATGACGATGGTCTTGATCCCACGGCTCTTCAGCGTCTCCACGGCCGTCACGGAGGCGTTCTTGTCGAGGCAACCCCGGCGGAAGTACGGGCTTGCCTGCGCCGAGCACTGGGACGAAGCCACCGTGCAGCGGCACTCGGGCTTGCTGCCGTCGTACTGGTTGTTGTCGTTGCAGTTCGGCAGACCGTCGGTCAGCAGGATGATGATCTGATCGCGCTCATTCGGGTCGGTCGTCAGCAGCGAGCTCGTGAAGGTCAGGCTCCCGCTCGTCGGCGTACCGCCCTTGGGCTGGTTCGGGCCCGCGTTGGGAATGGCCTGCAGGATCGTGTTGAGCGCGTTCGCGTGGGCCTGGAGATCGTCGTCCGAGTCCAGCGCCGTAGGGATGGCGACCCGGACGCTCTCCCCTGGGGCGGCGGCCGCACAGAGCTGCGCGGCGCTCGGCGTCGTCGCGGTGTTCGGCGCGGGATACGTCGTCAGGCCGAAGCGGACCAGCTTGCCGCTCTCCGCGAGGAAGGGGCCCATGGCGCCCTGGAGCTCCGACCAGCGCGTGGGACACACGGACGTGTCACAGGGGACGTCATCGCTGCAGATGTAGTCGCGGCCCAGCTCGTCCTTGCGGTGACAGACCTGGACGCCGTTCACCACCATGTCGGGGTTCACCGGCAACGTCATGGAGCCGGAGGTGTCCACCAGCAGCATGACGTCCGGCTTGCTCTTGCGAGCGGTGATCACCGTCTCCTTCGTCGTCTGAGCGATCGCGAGCGGATCCACCGGCTCGAAGTCATAGGTCTGACAGCCGGCCATCATGGCACCACCGATGATGCCGGCCAGCAGTGCGCTCAGGGGGGTCGACTTGGCGCGCATAGGCTTGGGAGTTTCCTTCCAGGGGGGAACAACGAACCGCGAATGCCCCAGCGTAACGCGTGGGCGCCCACCGAGGCTACAGCCACGCGAGGCCGACGGCTTCCATTCGGGTAACGCTGCCAAGTTGCAACGACAGGGGATCCCCCGGGCGCAGCGCGTTTCCACTGTCGGACATCCTCCTCCCTCCGCGGGGTGGTGGATCCGCCAGGGGCCCTCACAGCGTGAGGACGCGAGCGCCGTCCGTCAGCCTCCAGATGGAGGCCAGGCCCATGACGTCGTCCAGGGTGCCGTGCAGTTCCTGGGGTGACAGGCCACAGATGCGCACCGTGGTGTCGCAGGCCACGAGCTTCGCGCCCAGGGCGCGGGCCTCCTCGAGCATCCTCGCCGGAGTGGGGACGTTGAGCCCTTCGGCGCGGGCCGCCTCGGTGCGCTCGCGCTCGCTGTGCGCCAGTCCGAAGCCCCCCCGGACCAGTTGGCGCAGGGCCTCGAAGGCGAAGACGAAGTAGACATCATCCCCCATCGCGGCGGCGGTGATGCCCATGGAGGCCGCCTGGTATGCGGGCTCGTACGTGGCGTGCTGGAGGAAGAAGAAGACGCGTCCGGCCATGGCTCCGACCTTAGCGTTATCGAGTCCGGACCGGCAGCCGTCGTATAACCGGGGCTCCCCTCCTCCACCGGGAGCCCCCGCATGCCGAGCCCGTCGTCCCGCCCCCGCGGTGTTCGTCCCTCGCCGGCCCCTTCCCGCTCCGCCATGCCATGGGGGAGCGCCCTGGCGGCCCTCGCCATGTTCGCCGGCACGGCCCCCGTTTCCGACGCGGCGCCGGTCCGTGCGAACGCCGCGAGGGCCCGGCCCGCTGGACCCGAGACGCCCCCCTCCGCCGTCCCCGGGCCGCTGCGCGCGGAAGCCCTGGGGTTGCTCGCCCTGCCGACCGTGGCCTCGGAGGCGGCGTGGCACAGGCTGGGGCCAGAGGTCGTGCCCGTGCTCGCGGCGCTCGCGGAGGACCCGAGCGTCTCCGACGCTCAGCGGATGCGGGCCGTGACGGCGCTGGCTTGGGTGGAGTTCCCTCAAGCGGGACAGACGCTCCAGGCGATGCTGGAGGATCCGCACCGACCTTCCGACGTTCGCAGCCAGGCCGCCGCGGCCCTGGGCCAGTGCCTGGGCTTCGAGGCCGTGAAGACGCTGCGAGCCCGGCTGGAGGACCGCGACCTGCGGATCCGCGAGGCCGTGGCCCAGGCGCTCGGTCGGCTGGGGGGCCAGCAGGTGCGGGAGGTGCTGGAGGAGCGGCTTCCGCTTGAGGACGTGCCCCAGGTGCGAGAGGCCCTCCAACAGGGCCTGACGCTGGCCGAACCCTGAACCTGGCCACGACGGATGGCTCGGGGCTCGCGTCGGGCGGGGCCTTCCGTTAATGGAGGGCCATGCGCCCCACCGTTCTCCTCTTCGATATCGATGGCACACTCGTCACCACGGGTGGCGCCGGACGCCGCGCCATGGGCCTCGCCTTCGAGCAGCTCCATCAACGGCGCGACGCGTGCGACGGCTTCAGCATGTCCGGCATGACGGACCGGGCCATCGTCCGCAAGGGCCTGGGGCTCATCGGCGTGCCTGACTCCGAGGCGGCCATCAGCGCCGTCGTCGATGCGTACGTCGCCCACCTGGGCCTGGAGGTCCCCAAGGTGGATGCCCGGGAGTACCGGCTGCATCCGGGCATGCGCGAGGCCGTGACGGCGGCGCGCTCGCGGCCGGGGTTCGCGGTGGGGCTGGGCACCGGCAACGTGCGCGCGGGCGCCCGGGTGAAGCTGGAGCGCGTGAGCATCCACGACCAGTTCGCCTTCGGAGGCTTCGGGTGCGACTTCGAGGACCGCGTGGCCCTCATCCGGCACGGCGCGCAGGCTGGCGCGGCGCAGCTGGGCCAGCCCCTGGAGACGTGCCGGGTGGTCATCATCGGTGACACGCCCAAGGACGTCGCGGCCGCCAAGGGCATCGGCGCTGAGACGATTGGCGTGGGCACGGGCAACTTCACGCCCCAGGCGCTGCTCGACGCCGGCGCCGAGTGGGCCTTCGCGGACTTCTCCGTTCCCGAGGCCCTGGAGGCCCTGCTCGTCGGACGGTGAAGGTGTGGTATCTCCGCCGCCCCTCCGAGGAGTCGTCCACGCATGTCGTCCACGCTCGAATCCTATGAGCTGATCCGCTTCGCCGAGGCCTTCGAGGCCCGACTCGCCACGGCGGAGGAGATGGTCGTCGGCAGGCCGGGGTTGGAGGCCGAGAAGCAGTGGTTGGCCTCCGCGCTGGAGCGCCTGCGCGAAGCCCGGGAGCCGGCGGGCGGCCTGCTCGAACAGGTGAAGGACCTGCCCGAACTCGATGAGGCCCGCGAGGAGTTCTCCTTCGACCAACAGGGCCGGTGGGTGGATGCCCTGGAGAAGCTGCACGCGGGCATCACCTTCACCGCCAGCAGCCGCGCCCCCGTCATCGAGGCCCTCTTCCCCCACCTCAAGTTCCCGCAGCTGCGCCGGGCTCCCGTGGAGCTCGTGAACGAATACGCCACGTCCTACGAGCGGCGATTCAAGAGCGCCTACGTGACCCGGATCTTCTCGCGCGATGACTTCGCGATGGTCCGCCCCGTCGTGGATCAGGTGGCCGCGACCTTCGCGGCCTGGACCGCGAGCCTGTCCCCGACCCCGCTGCCCCCGGATCAGGAGGCCGCCCTGCGCGAGGCGCTGGTGTCCCTGGGACGGCGCCTGGATGTGGCGCTGCGACAGGGGCGCCTCCTCGCCGAGGCCGCGCTCGTCCCCGTGCCGGGCGTCTTCGAGGCCGCCGGGCTCACCCTCAAGCCTCGGAAGCGCGCGGGTCGCTCGCTCGCGCTCTCCGCCGAGGAAGGGGCTCCCGACCTCTTCGGTGACGAGGGCGATGCCGCCCCGGACGACGATGCCTTCGACGGTCCTCAGGACGCGGATCCGTCCGAGGACGACGCGCAGGACGCGGATTCCGAAGCCACGGATGAAGCAGAGCCTCCCGCGGATGGAACCGCGAGCGCGGAGCTTCCTCCCTCGCCCCCAACCCGCAAGGGCCGGCGGAGTGCGGCGTCTCCAGACTCCGCGCTGGCCGGCGCTCCGGGGAATCCGTCACAGGAGGCCTTGGAGACTCCAGGAAGCGAGGCCGAAGCTTCGGACGGCGAGAGGGAGACCGTCCCGCCTGAGCCCTCCTCTCCGCCCCGCCCCGCGCGGCGGGGCCGACCGCCGAAGAACGCGGCTCCTGCCCCCGAGGCCGCGCAGGCGGACGCCCCTTCGGAGCCCCCCGCGTCCGATGTCCTGGAGGCCATCCGCCCCCGGCGCCGCAAGAAGACCGACCCGTCCGAGGCTGGCACGCCTTGAGACCCGACGCGCGGTGAGTTGCCCGCCGTGAAGAGGAACCCGGACATGGCGGACGTCGCCCTCCCTATCGATCCCCTGCTGCCCGACATCGTCTCCACGCTCCGGAGTTCGCGGTCGCTCGTGCTGGAGGCACCTCCTGGCGCGGGCAAGACGACCCGCGTGCCCCGCGCGTTGCTGGAGGCGGGCCTGGGCCAGGGACGGGAGATCGTCGTCCTCCAGCCCCGCCGGCTGCCCACCCGGCTCGCCGCGCAGCGCGTGTCCGAGGAGATTGGCGAACGCGTGGGCGAGACCGTCGGCTACCAGGTCCGCTTCGAGGACGTGCGCGGCCCCAAGACGCGCATGTCCTTCGTCACCGAGGGCGTGCTCGGACGACGGCTGCTCACCGACCCCACCCTGCGCGACGTGGGCATCGTCGTGCTCGACGAGTTCCACGAGCGACACCTGTCCGCGGACATCTCGCTCGCGCTGCTGCGACGGCTGCAGGAGTCGTCCCGGCCCGACCTCAAGCTCGTCGTGATGTCCGCGACCCTGGAGGCCGAGCCCGTCCGCGCGTACCTGGGCGGCGCGCCGTCGCTGCGCTCCGAGGGCCGGCGCTTCGACGTCAGCGTCGAATACCTTCCCGCCCCGGACGAGCGGCACCTGGATCAACAGGTGCTCTCCGCGCTCAAGCGCCTGTTCACCCAGGGCGTCGACGGCGATGTGCTCGTGTTCCTTCCGGGCGCTGGGGAGATCCGCCGGGCGCGCGACACCTGCGCGGAGTTCGCCGAGCGCCATGACGCCGACGTGCTCCCGCTTCACGGCGATCTGTCCCCCGCGGAGCAGGACCGCGCCGTGCGCCGCAGCTCGCGCCGGAAGATCATCCTGTCCACCAACGTCGCGGAGACGTCCGTCACCATCGACGGCGTCGCGGTCGTCATCGACAGTGGGCTTGCCCGCGTGGCGTCGCACTCGCCGTGGTCCGGCCTGCCGCAACTCAAGCTGGGCAAGGTGAGCCGCGCCTCCGCCGTGCAGCGCGCCGGCCGCGCGGGCCGCACCCGCGCGGGGCACTGTGTGCGCCTCTACACCCAGCATGACTTCGACGGGCGCCCCGACCAGGAGGCCCCGGAGATCCGCCGCACCGACCTGGCGGAGACGGTGCTCTCCCTGCGCGCCTCGGGCGTGAGGGACCTGGGGGTGTTCCCCTTCTTCGAGCCGCCCCCCGCCCCCGCGCTGGAGGCCGCGGAGACGCTGCTGCGCCGGCTGGGCGCGGTGGATGCACAAGGCAAGGTGACGGACGTGGGGCAGCGGCTCCTGCGCTTCCCCGTCCACCCGCGCCAGGCCCGCGTCATCGTCGAGGGTGAGCGGCGAGGCGTGGGCGGCGAGGCCGCCGTGCTCGCGGCCCTCATGGGCGAGCGGGACATCCGCCGCGAGGCCCGCGCCAACCTGGGCGGCGGGGGACGGGCGTCCGCCATCGTCAGCGGCCCTTCCGATTTGCTGGAGCTCCTGGAGCGATTCCGCGAAGCCGGGCGTTCAGGCTTCGCCTCCGGCCGCATGCAGTCCCTGTCGCTTGATGCCGGGGCGGTGCAGTCCGTGGAGCGCGTGCAGAAACAGCTGCGGCGCTCGGTGCGGGAGCAGGGCTCACGCCCCGGACGACCCGAGGACGTGGAGCAGGCCCTGATGCTCAGCGTGCTCGCGGGCTATCCGGATCGCGTCGCCCGCAGGCGGCGGCCCCGCTCGCCCGACCTGCTGATGTTCGGCGGCGGCACCACCAGCCTGTCCGAATCCAGCGTCGTCCAGGACGCGGAGCTGATGGTCGCCGTGGACGCCGAGGAGCGCCCCGGACGTGGCGCCGTGGTCCGGCTCGCCAGCGCCGTGGAGGCCGAGTGGCTGCTGGACCTCTACCCGGAGGCCCTGGAGGAGGTGGACACGCTCCAGTGGAATCCGGATTCGCGCCGCGTGGAGCGCCTGACCCGACTGGCGTACGGCAACTTGGTGCTGGAGGAGACGCGCACCCCCGCCCCTCCGTCCGAGGAAGCCGCGCGAGTGCTGGCCGAAGCGGCGCTCGCCGCGGGCCCGGAGCGCTTCGCGGAGCCCGAGGCGCTGGAGCAGTGGCGCACCCGCGTGGAGCTGCTGGGAAAGGCCTTCCCCGAGGCGGGCTTTCCCGCCGTGGACGCCACCTTCCTGCGGGATGCGCTGGCGTCCCTTTGCGTGGGCGCGCGCAGCTTCTCCGACCTGGACGGCGTGTCGCTGCTGGACGCGCTCTACGCGCGACTGTCCTCCGAACAGCAGCGCCTGCTGGCGAACCATGCCCCCGAGCGCGTCACCCTGCCCGGCGGGCGCGGCGTGAAGGTGCACTACGAGCCCAACAAGCCCCCCTGGGTGGAGTCACGGCTGCAGGACTTCTTCGGGATGGCCCAGGGGCCCAGCGTGGGCGCGGGCCGCGTACCGCTGGTGCTCCATCTGCTGGCCCCCAACATGCGCGCCGTGCAGGTGACGACGGACCTGGCGGGCTTCTGGGAGCGTCACTACCCGGCGATCCGCAAGGAGCTGTGCCGCAAGTATCCGCGGCATTCGTGGCCCGAGGATCCGCGCCACGCCGAGCCGCCCGCGCCTCGTCCTCCGAGGCGCTGAGCCGCTGGGACTACAGCCGCTTGTGCATCTCCAGGTGGTCGATGCCGGCCTCGTCGAACACGGCGCCCACCGGCTGGTAGCCGTGCTTCTTGTAGAAGTCGAGCGCGTAGAGCTGGGCGTGCAGCATGATGCCGCTCACGTTGCGGCGGCGCGCTTCCTCTTCCAGCGTCGTCAGCAGCAGCGAACCCACGCGCGACTTGCGGTGCGACTGGAGCACCGCCATGCGGCCAATCTGCCCCCACGTCCCGGACTGGCCCGCGGGCGGCTCCGGCAGCTTCACCAGGCGGCCAGTGCCGATGGCGTGGCCCCCCTGGTAGGCGAGCACGTGGTACGCGAGCGCGTCCTCGGCGTCGCGCTCGATGCCCTCGGGGACATGCTGTTCCTCGATGAACACCACCTCGCGGATGGCGAGGGCCTGCATGAGCTCCGCCTCGTCCTTGATCTGGGCGACGGTGACGGGTGCCGGGGAGGTCTCGGGAGGCGTCGGCATAGCGCTGGCCAAGGTACACAAAAGGCCGCGCCATCAACAGGCGGAAAAAACCTCGCCCCCTCGAAGGGACGCGGCCTTCCGACACCGCCAACTCCGCTCCGGCGCGCCTCCCGCGCGGTCGCCCCGTCCCCTGCCCGCTCCCCACTCCCGTGAAAGTCGCGGAAGCCCCGCCGCATCGGGTCATCCGGTTGCAATTGCCCTCACACGTCGGGCGGCCTTCGCGATTTCACCCAGAGCGTGGCCTGGAGCGCTCGGAGGAGGATCGTCCCGGGGAGGGCATGGTAGCGTCCAGGACGATGCGTACCCGTGCCCTCATCGCCCTGTCCGTGGGCCTGCTGTCGACGCCCGCGCTCGCCCAGAAGGAGTTCTTCTTTGGAACGGGAGAGCCGCCCGTGTTCCGCGAAGCGGACATGGACAAGCGCTTTCTGCGCTCCCGCGTGAACCAGGCCCTGGTCCAGGGCACGAACGACGCGAACTGCGCCCAGCTGGTGGGCGCGCTGCTCACCGTCGTGGGCGAGTCCGGGCCGTACCTGCACAAGCGCGACGAGAACTTCTTCGTGGATCCGCTGTTGATCCAGGCCGTGAACACCCAGCTGTCCACGCCGCGCTTCCCGGCCAGCATGTACCTGGTGTCGATGATGCGCCGGATCCTCATCGACAAGAGGCTGCCGGCGGAGTGGATGCAGACGGCGGTGGCGCTGGCGCCGTACTACCCGCCGCTCGACCTGAGCAAGCTGCGCTTCATCGCGGACGGAGTCAGTCCCGTGGACAGCTTCTTCTTCACGCTGCCCGCGATGCTCGAGCGCTACGACGTGGAGGTGCTCAAGGCGAACACCACCGCCGCGAGCGTGGCGGATGCGAAGTTCCGCGACGACTACCTCGACAAGGAGGTGGCGTTCGGGGGCCTGGAGTTCGTCGACGCGAAGCTGGAGAAGCCCAAGAAGCCGCGCGGCAAGAAGGGGCCTCCACCGGAGCCGCCCGCGCTGGTGGCCCGGCTCGTCTACTACCTGCCGGATCCAGGCAATGACGGTCTGTTGTCGGGGCTGAACTACGGCAAGCCGAAGGTGCGCCCGTCGGTGACCATCACCGCGCGGCTGAAGGACTCCCAGTACACGGAGCTGACGCAGCTGCCGAAGGGCGCGCGCGTGCTCCTGCGTGGACGCTTCTGGGAGTACCGCAAGCAGCTCAAGGAGCTGGAGGTGCGCGATGCCCTCCTGTTCCAGGACCGGGACTGGACGCAGAACCCCGCGCTGGCGGACCCGAACGCGGTGGCGGCCTGCCCGCTCGCGTTCAACGACCTGACGGGCACCGCGCCCGTGCAGCCGGGCGGCTTCGGCGGCAAGCGCTGAGCGGGCGTCCCGCGCCCCGCACGCCCATCCCGGGGACGGCACCCCTCCCCCGCCGCCCCGGCCCGCCCTTCCCCGCGGGACCCGCATCCCGACCGGCTGGCACGGCCGCTGCTCATGTCCGCGCATCTCTTTCGCGCGAGGCAGGCCATGAAGGTCGAAGGGCAAGACGCTCCTTCCGGACAGGAGAGGACGCGCCCGGAGCGGGACGCGTTCCAGCAGGTCCTCCAGCGGGCATCCGAGCGGGGTACCACCTCCGGGCGTCCTCGCACCGACGCCCAGCGCGGGCCCACTCAGCAGGGAGGACCGCCGGGCCCCGGAGCCCTCCGACCGGGTGGCACGGGGCCGGGGCAGACGACCCGGGTTTCATCGCCGCTCCCCGGGGTCCGCGCCGCCAGCGCCGTCCTGTCGACTACGCGCGGGGCGCTCGGAAGTCCGGCGGCACTCCGGCAGGCCCGACAGGGCATGCACGTGGAGGCGCAGCGGCTGGGCACGGTGCGCCAGGAGGCCCACGCGACAGGCCAGGAGCAGGCTTCCCACCGCGCCTCGGAGCTACTGACCCGTGAGCTGGAGCGCTCGGTTCGCGCCGAGCTCCGTGCGGCGCCGCTCCCTGCCCCTCCCCCGCGCGAGGCCCGCTCCTCGGAGAGCCCCCCAACCCTGTCCGCGACGGGAGGCCACGGCGTGACGGGCGGTGGCGCGGCAGCAGCCGGAATGGCGGCCACGCCCGTCGCGCAGGTGGAGTCCACGCTGGCGCTCATCGAGAAGATCGAGGTCTTCGTGAGGTCGCAGCGGCCCGCGCTGGGATTGAGCCTGAGAGGGTCGCTGGAGGCCACCGTGGAGGTGGAGCGCACGGGCCCCCGGGAGGTGGCGCTGCGCATCCAGGGCCGCCACGGGCCCGTGCCCCCGGCGGACGTGGCGCGACTGCGCGATGCGCTGGAGGCCCGGGGGCTGCGGCTCAGCGCCCTCCAGGCGGGGTGAGCGTGCACGGCCAGCCCCCTCACGACGGGATGCCCCCGACGACAAAGGCCCTCACGCCATGGGGCGCGAGGGCCTTCATCACGACGGGCGCACGCGAGCGGCGCGGCGCGCTACTTCTTCCCGCCAGGAGCCGGGTTCAGCTCCGCGCGCTTGCCCTGCTTTTCCTTGTACTCCTCGGCCTCGGGCAGGGCCGCCTTCTTCTCCGCGATGTTCGGCCACGAGGTGGAGAAGTCCGCGTTGAGCTTCTGGAACTCCTTCCACTGGGGGGGCAGCTCGGTCTCGGGGAAGATCGCCTTGGTCGGGCAGACGGGCTCACAAGCACCGCAGTCGATGCACTCGTCCGGGTGGATCACGAGGAAGTTCGCGCCCTCGTAGAAGCAGTTGACCGGGCACACCTCGACACAGTCGGTGTACTTGCACTTGATGCAAGGCTCGGCGACGACATAGGCCATGTAGATCTCTCCTCTGTGCGGTATTCCGCGCGTCCGTGGCCGCGCACAGTAGATGGTTGCGGCCAGGGTTGGCACCCTGAATTTAGGGGGCGGCCCGGCCTGCTTCGCCGGTCAACCCAGCAAGCCCTGCGCCCGCAGCAGCTCCGCGACGAGGATGGCGCCCTTGGCGGCCCCCATCTTCGTGTTGTGGGAGACAAGCACGTACTTGAAACCGTTCTCCAGCACCCCATCCTCGCGGATGCGACCCACCGTGGTGGCCATGCCTCCGTGGGTGTCCCGGTCCAGGCGCGGCTGGGGCCGGAACGGGTCGTCCAGCACTTCGATCCAGCGGGGAGGCGAGGAAGGCAGGTCCTTCGCCACGTCGGCGCCCTTCCATTCGCGCATCGCCTGGGCGACCTCCGCCACGGTGGCCTTCTGGCCCAGCGACACGAAGACGGACTCGGTGTGGCCCTCCAGCACGGCCACCCGGGTGCAGGTGCACGAGACGCGCACGTCATGCGGGGTGAGCGCCGCGCCCGCGGGGTTGAGCACCCCGAGGATCTTCTTCGTCTCGACCTCGACCTTGTGCTCCTCCTTGGGGATGTACGGCACGACGTTGTCGAGGATGTCCAGGCCGATGACGCCCGGCGAACGTCCGGAGCCAGACATGGCCTGGAGGCTGGTCATCAACACCGCCTTCACGCCGAAGCGCTCGGCCAGAGGGGCCAGCGTCACCGCGAGGCCCGAGGTCGTGCAGTTGGGGATGGGGACGATGAAGCCCTTCCATCCGCGCTGCCGGCGCTGCTCGTTGATGAGCGGGGCATGGGCGGCGTTGATGGGGGGGATGAGCAGCGGCACGTCCGGGTCGTAGCGGAAGGCGCTCGCGGCGGAGAGCACCGGGATGTCCCGAGCGAGGCGCGGCTCCAGCTCACGCGCCACGTCCGCCTCCACGGCGGAGAAGGCGATGTCGTAGTCCTTCGCCTGGACCGCGTCCCCGCTGAGCACGGTCATCCGGGCGATGGCCTCCGGCAGGGGCTCCGGGACGAACCAGGCCAGCATGCCGTTGGAGGCACGCAGGGCGTCCGCGTACGTCTTCCCCGCGGAGCGGGGCGAGGCGGCGAGCCCGGTGAGTTCGATGTACGGGTGGTCCTTCAGGGCCGCGATGAACTGCTGGCCCGCGAGTCCGGTGGCGCCAATGAGCACGGCGCGAAGCTTGGCCATCGTGGGGGGTCTCCGGTGGGGACGACAGCGCGCTCCTTACACCGTTTCACGACGCGCCGCATCCACCGCTCAACGGTGGGCGTGGGAGGGAGCGCGGGAGTGGCGCTCCGTCGGGTAGCCCCCCGTCACCCAGGCGTGGAGCCCGCCGGCGAGGCACACGGCGTTGCGCCCCCGCAGGCGCAGCACGCGACAGACGCGGCGGATGTCCGCGCAGTCCTGGGTGGTGCCACACAGGACGATGAGTTCGTCGTCCGGCAGCATCGCCAGGTCGCGGGCGATCTCCGAGGCCGTCATGCGCAGCGCACCCGGGATGTGGATCTCGAACCGCTCCCAGTCCATCGCGTCACGGCAATCCAGGACGAGCACATCCTCGTCCCCCAGACGCATGAACAGCTCATCGCAAATGATGGTGGGCTCCACCGGGGCCTCCCCGAGGCGACATGTTCCTTCGAACATGAACCCGGAGGTTCTTTCCCCTCTTCCCGCACGCCCGCCCGCCTGCTCCCAGGAGCGTGCCAGGACTCAGAGGCCCAGCTGCTTGGCGATGATCTCGTTCATCACCTCGCTCGTGCCACCGCCGATGGGGCCCAGGCGGGCGTCGCGCCAGTGGCGCTGGATGTCGTACTCCATCATGTAGCCGGCCCCCCCATGCAGTTGGAGGCACTCGTCGGCCACGCGGCAGCACGCCTCCGTCGCGACCTTCTTGGCCATGGAGGTCTGCGCGACGGCGTACTCGCCCGCCACGTGCAGGCGCAGCGCGTGGTAGGTGAGCTGCCGCGCGCACTCTCGGGCCGTGTGCAGCTCCGCCAGCTTGTGGCGCAGCACCTGGAACTGGGCCAGCGCCTGCCCGAACGCGCGGCGCTGCTTCACGTGCTCGAGCGCCGTCTCCAACATGTCGTCCATGGCGCCCACCGCGCCCAGCGCGAGCGACAGCCGCTCCCACTGGAAGTTGCCCATGATCTGATAGAAGCCCTGCCCCTCCACGCCCAACAGGTTCTCCGCGGGCACGCGGCAGTCCTCGAAGAAGAGCTCCGCCGTGTCGGACGCGCGCCACCCGACCTTCTGGAGCTTGCGCCCCACGCTGAAGCCCGGGGTGCCCCGCTCCACGACGAGCATGGACAGGCCCTTGTGGCCGCGCTCGGGGTCGGTCTTCACCGCCAGCACCACGAAGTCCGCCCGCACACCGTTGGTGATGTAGGTCTTGGAGCCGTTGATGACGTAGTGGTCGCCCTCGCGATGGGCGGTGGTGCGCAGCCCCGCGACATCCGAGCCCGCGTCGGGTTCGGTGATGCCCAGGGCGCCAACCTTCTGCCCCCGGATGGCGGGCGCCAGCCAGCGCTGCTTCTGGGCCTCCGTGGCGTACAGGTGCAGGGGGCCGGTGGAGATGGTGAACTGGGCCCCCAACCCGGCGGCCACGCCCCCGGAGCCACAGCGACCCAGTTCCTCCAGGAGCACCGCCTCGTAGAGCTCCCCGGCGGCCGTGCCACCATGGGCCTCCGGGTACTTCAAGCCCAGGAAGCCCAGCTCGCCAAAGCGGGTGAAGAGCTCCCGGGGGAACTCCTCGCGCGCCTCCCATTCGGCGGCGAACGGGCGCAGCTCCTTGTCCACCACGGCCCGGACCGTACGGCGGAAGGCTTCGTGCTCCTCCAGGAATACCCCATGGCCATGCAACATCGTGTCGTCCCTCGCTCACCAGGGCCCGCAGCCCGGCGCCGCATGCTAACGGGACGAGAACCGGGGCTGGATGGTGTTGCTTCCTTGACCGCCTCCTACGGGGCTGCGTATAACCCCGGCCCCAATCGCTTCCGGCGCCATAGCCAAGTGGTAAGGCAAAGGTCTGCAAAACCTTCATTCCCCGGTTCGAATCCGGGTGGCGCCTCATAGACAAAAGGCCCGATGCGGAAGCCACTTCCGCATCGGGCCTTCTGTTTTTTCCGTTCAGGAGGGGGCTAGCAGCCCACTTCGACCGCGCCGATTTCCGGGGCCGCGCCGCAGAAGGGCTGGCCCTCGTCCTGGCCCTTGTCCTGGGCGGAGGCGGAGGGGGCGAAGGTGTCGGACACCGTCACGTCCCCCACGTTGGAGGTGGTGTCCCCCATGGCGGCCTTGAAGGCATCCAGGGCCACGGGCTTGCCGTTGTGCATGAACTGCGCGCCCGCCGGGTAGAGGTTGGAGCTCATCTGGAGCCCCGGCGCCTGGGCGCCCACATCCACGCTCACGGGCGCGTCCACCAGGTTGTTCTCCACGCGCGGGGTCTCCGTGGCGCCGCCCGTGCCGTGGCCCAGGATGATGCCGGCCTTGGCGCGGGTGATGGTGTTGTTCACCACCACGGCGCCCTTCGAGTTCTCCAGGCGGATGCCCGTGCCCTCGCCGCCGCCCGCTTCGGTGATGTCGTGGATGCGGTTGCGCCGCAGGACGACGGACTGGGGCACGGGGCCTTCGTGGTTGCCTCCCACCGCGATGCCCTTGGAGGCGTCGTAGATCTCGTTGTCCTCCACCAGCACGTTGTTGGCGGAGTAGTGGATGACCACCGCCTCGCCCTTGGCCGTGTCCGTCTGCTGGAAGTGGTGCATCCGGTTGTTGCGGATGGTGACGTCGTGGCACGTCTTGATGTCCACGGCGTTCTCCCGGTTGCCGAACAGGTGGTTGTTCTCCACCAGCAGCCCCGTGGCGGGAGGCAGGCTGCTGAAGCCCTCCGGGCCCAGGCACTGCACGGAGTCACCCGAGACGTCGTGGATGTCGTTGTTGCGCACCGTCACGTTGTACGACGCCGGCTGCATCACGATGCCGTGCGAGTCCTTGTTGCCGGTGGTCCGCACGAAGTCGTGGATGTTGTTGTTCTCGATGGTGGGGCCCTTGGCCTGATTGAACATCGTGACGCCCGCGCCACCGGTGCCGCCGTGCACGTCCGAGTTGGCCAGCACGGTGCCCTGCACGTCGCCCTCGAAGGTGACGCCGAAGATGGGCTGCGACTGCACGTCGATCTCGAACCCGTCGATGATCCAGTTCGGTCGGCGCACCTGCACGGCCGCGCCCGCGCCGCTGCCCGGGGTCAGGATGGGGTGGCCCTCGCCCTGGAGGGTGATCTTCGCGTCGGGCGAGCCGGGCTTGGCGTTCTCCCCCAGGATGACGCGCTCGGCGTAGGTGCCCGCCAGCACGCGGATCTTGTCGCCGGGGCCGGCCTTGCCCACCGCCGCGCCGATGGTGCGCAGCGGCGCGTCGGCCGTGCCCTCGGCCGCGTCGTCGCCGCCGGGTGAGACCACCCACTCATGGACGGGCGCCACCGCCGGGATGGCCGTCATGGCCTGGGCGGTGACGGCGGGCTGGGGACCGGGCTCCGCGATGGGGACATGGTCCGCGTGCTCCGGCATCTGACCGGCGGGCGTGTCCTCCACCGGCTGCACGCCGATGGGAGGCGGGGTGCCAGGGTTGCTGGGGGCCTCCGCGGCATTGGCCGTGCCAATGCCGACCCCACCCGAGCCACCGCCGCAAGCGGTGAGCCCGAAGGCCAGGGTCCAGGCGGCCATGGAGGACATCAGGGTGTTTCGCTTCGTCAATCCGTTGCCTCCTCGAATTCGCATGAGCAGGGGCAACGCATGGCGTCGGCCGTTCTATTCACTCCCGGTCATCCGGAAAGGGGCCCGCTGGTGTGGGAGGGAGAACCGTGACGCTCGGCCTCGCGGCGGCTACGGTGCCGCCGCCGTGTCCAAAGCCGTCCTGCTCCTGACCGCCCTGCTGCTCGCCTCCTGCGCCACGCCCGCGCCTGCGCCCTCCCCCGCGTCCAGCACCCGGGGGCTGGGAGAACCGGAGGTCTCCGCTCCAAGCCCCGCCGCGGACGCGGGCGCCATGCCGCCGCCCCCAGCCGCGCCAGGCCTGGAGGATCCGCTCACGTCGGGGCTGCCCGGGCCGCAGGACCTGAAGCGCCTGGACTTCCGCAACGGCGAGCCCCGGCTGCCCATCAAGCTGATGGAGGCGCGCGACGCGGTGACGTTCTCACCGCGAGGCCGGATGCGGCTGCGCTTCGGCGGGCCGGGCGAGAAGGTGCTGGACGCGCCCGCGGGTTCGCGCTGGACGGTGCGGGTCACCCAGGGAGAGCCGGCCCAGTGGAGCGCGCGGCTGCAGTTGGGGGAGTTCCGCTTCGCGGACAAGGCGGGGCTCGCGGAGGCGCAGGAGGCGTGGCGCGCGCGGGGGCTGGCGGTGCGCACGCACACGCTGGGCTCGGTGTACGGCATCGCGGGCAAGGTCATCGACAACCGGCGCTACCTGCTCCTGGGCGACGAGGCCCTGACGCCCGCCGCCGCCGCGGAGAAGCAGGCGGAGCTGCTCCGCCGCTACGGCCTGCGCACGACGCTCTTCGAGGAGGTCCGCAAGCCGTCCAGCGCCATCCTGGAGCTCAAGGACGAGAACGACGCCGTGGTGGGGCTTGGGCAGGACCGGCTGGACGCGGAGACCCAGGACGGCAGCGGCTTCGACGTGCGGCAGGTGGAGTACGGCGTGGGCTACGACTTCCACGCCTTCGAGGACCGCAGCTTCCGCGGGGCGCTCCAGTTCGCGGTGGACCGGAGCGGCAAGCTCGCGGTGGTGAACGTGGTGGGCCTGGAGGACCTGCTCAAGGGGCTGGTGCCCTCTGAGATCTTCGCGCGCGCGCACCCGGAGGCGCTCAAGGCCCAGGCCGTCACGGCGCGGGGCGAGGTGCTGGCGAAGGTGGGCATCAAGCACCTGGCGGACCCCTACCTGCTGTGCTCGGAGCAGCACTGCGCGGTGTACCGGGGCCGCACCGGGGAGGCGGCCAGCACCACCGCCGCGGTGGAGGCCACCCGGGGCGAGGCCCTCTTCAGCCGGGACGGCCGGCTGGTGGACTCCGTCTACAGCGCCGTGTGCGGCGGCCACACCGAGGACAACGACGTGGTGTGGGGCGGCCCGCCCGACCCCAGCCTGCGCGGGCGCCCGGACTTGCTGGAGTCCGCGCCGGACGTGCCGGGACCGTCGAACCTCAAGGCCTGGCTCGCGACCTCCGACGTCCCGGCGGCCTGCAAGCTGTCCAGCTTCGCGCAGCCGTCGAAGTTCCGGTGGGAGAAGCGCTTCACGCAGGCCCAGGTGGACGCGCTCACGGAGAAGCTGGGGGTGGGATCCATCCAGGCGCTCGTCCTGTCCGAGCGCGGGGTCTCCGGGAGGGCCCGGCTGCTCACGCTGTCCGGGATGAAGGGCGCCACCCAGGTCCGGGGAGAGCTGAACATCCGGCGGCTCTTCGGGATGCTCAACAGCAGCATGGCCACGGTGGAGCCCGAGCGGGACGCCGAGGGACGGCTCACCGGGTGGCTCTTCCGGGGGGGAGGCTGGGGTCACGGCGTGGGCATGTGTCAGACAGGCGCCATCGGCCGGGCGGAAGCGGGCCAGCGCTACCCGGAGATCCTCCGCTACTACTTCAACGGGGCGGAGGTCGCGCCCATCTACTGAGGTGAAGAGGACATTTCGCGCTCCCGTTTCGGGGAACGCGAATCTCTTTGATGTCCCGCGTGTTACGGGCCGCACGTTCGGGACTGTAGAAGCGGTCCGGAGGTTTATCATCAGGCCGTGGGCATGGGTTCCTCGACAGACTGGCGTCAGCGACGCGAGCGCAAGAGGCGCGCGCCGCTGCGCTATCTGGTGGCGGGCATCCTGGCGCTCCTGGCGCAGGGCGCGTTCGTGGGCTTCGTGCTCCTGGTCTCCGCCGTGCAGGGAAGCCTCGCACCTGAGAAGCGCCCCGCCCGCCCCACCTCCGTGGCGATGAGGCCGCTCACGTCGGAGCAGTGGGCGAAGAACCGGGGCGCCGCGACGCCCCAGACGAAGCCCCGCCCCACCGAGAAGCGCGAGCCGAAGGAAGAGAAGAAGCCGGACGAGACGAAGCCCCAGGGCCAGGTGGTGGACGTGGCGCCGGGGAATGATCAGCAGTCTCCAGACGCGAAGTACCTGGCCGAGCACAACAACACGGTCGACAAGGAGACGCGCGCCCGGGACCAGACGCCCTTCTACCGCAACGCCATGCCCCAGCGGACGGCGCCCCAGAAGCAGGAGGGCGTGCAGCACGAGCAGGTGCAGCCCCCGCGCGTGTCCGGCAACAACGGCCAGGGCGCGGATGACCGGCCGCAGTCCCAGGGCGGCAAGAAGCCCGTCTTCGAGATGCCGGAGACGCGCCGCAAGCAGGAGATCGCCATGAAGACGGATCCACGGGAGCACGGCCCGGGCATGGCGGTGAAGAACCAGGCGGAGAGCGACGCCGCGACGGGCAACGCGAAGCGCCTGCGCATCCAGCCCGGAGAGGGCGAGGACAGCGAACAGGAGGGCTCCGCCGGCCGCGCCGGTTCCCCGGGCCTGGCGACGTTGATGCCGTCGCAGGCGGCGATGGACCGCGTGGTGGGCGCCGCGCCCAACGACATGCTCCAGGACAAGGAGGAGGGCGACGGCACCTTCCTCAACACGCGCGAGTGGAAGTACGCCAGCTTCTTCAACCGCGTGAAGCAGAGCGTGGGCATGCACTGGAATCCCAACGAGCAGCTGCGCATGCGCGACCCGACGGGCAACATCTACTCCGGGCGCGACCGCCAGACGCTGCTCTCCATCACCCTGGACGAGCGCGGCCAGGTGAAGGACATCCAGGTGGAGAAGAGCAGCGGCCTGGACTTCCTGGACATGGAGGCCGTGTCCTCCTTCAAGCGCGCGCAGCCCTTCCCCAACCCGCCGTCGGGCCTGCTGGGCCAGGACGCGACGGTGCGCTTCCAGTTCGGCTTCTTCATGGAGATGGGCGGCGGGCCGCGGATGCGGCTGTTCCGTCAGTAGCGAGCGCGGGCGCCCCGGCATCCGTCCGCCGCCGGGCAACCCACGTCAACAGGTCCTCGCGGCGGAGGCCCCAGGGGCACTACCCTGCGCCGCCGTGGACGCCCCTCTCACCGACCGCAGTGCCGCGCTCCAGGAGCGCAACCAGAAGGTCCGCTTCGTCCTGTTGGCCATCCTCGTGGCCAACTGGGTGGTGGCCGTGGCCAAGCTCGCCTTCGGGATGATGGCCCAATCCGCGTCGGTGACGGCGGACGGGCTGCATTCGTTCATCGACGGCAGCTCCAACGTGCTGGGGCTGGTGGCCATGGGCGTGGCGTCACAGCCCGCGGACGCGGACCACCCCTATGGGCACGGCAAGTTCGAGGCGCTCGCGTCCCTGGGCATCGGCGCGATGATTGGCGTGGGCATGCTGGAGCTGGGGCGCATGGCGTTCGACTCGCTGATGAACGACAAGCACCCCACGGTGTCGCTGCTGATGGCCGGGGTGATGGGGGTGACGCTCGTCATCAACCTGGTGGTGACGCGCGTGGAGCGGCACTACGGAGAGAAGTACAAGAGCTCGCTGCTGCTCGCGGACGCACAGCACACGCTGTCGGACGTGTTCGTCACCATCGCGGTGCTCATCTCCCTGGCGCTCGTCGCGCTGGGCTTTCCGCGCGCGGACGGGCTGGTGGCGCTGGCGGTGATGGTCTTCGTGGCACGGGTGGCGTACGGCATCGTCCGGCAGGCGGTGGGCATCCTCTCCGACACCGCGCGCCTGGACCCCGCGCAGGTGTCCCAACAGACGCTGGCGGTGGCCGGCGTGCGCTCGTGCCGCGACGTGCGCAGCCGCGGCATGGAGGAGAGCGTCTACGTGGACCTGAAGATCGAAGTCGACCCGCAGCTCACCACCGCGCAGGCCCACGAGGTCGCGGACAAGGTGGAGGCGACGCTCCAGGGCGCGTACCCGCAGGTGGTGGACGTGGTGGTGCACGTGGAGCCCGCGCGGCTCCGCTAGACGCCCGCGGGCGGCGAAAACACGAGGGCCGCCTTCCGATGTCCTGGAAGACGGCCCCGGTGACGACTTCGGAGGGACGGAGCGCTACGCGACCTTCTGCGCGGGCGTCTCGTAGTCCTCGATGGGCGGGCACGAGCACACGAGCTTCCGGTCCCCGAGCACGTTGTTCAGGCGGCCCACGGACGGCCAGAACTTGTTGTCACGCACCCAGGCGGTGGGGAACACGGCCTGCTCGCGGGTGTAGGGGCGGTTCCACTCCGGCGCGGTGAGCGTGCGCGCGGTGTGCGGCGCGTTCTTGAGGACGTTGTTGTCCTTGGGCGCGCGCCCCTCCTCCACGTCGCGGATCTCCTGGCGGATGGCGATCATCGCGTCGCAGAAGCGATCCAGCTCCGCCTTGGACTCGGACTCCGTGGGCTCGATCATCAGCGTGCCCGCCACCGGGAACGACACGGTGGGCGCGTGGAAGCCGTAGTCCATGAGGCGCTTGGCCACGTCCTCCACCTCCACGCCCGCGGTCTTCTTGAGGGGGCGCAGGTCCACGATGCACTCGTGGGCCACCCGGCCGCGCTTGCCCCGGTAGAGCACCGGGTAGTGCGGCTGGAGCCGCTCCGCGACGTAGTTGGCGTTGAGGATGGCCAGCTTCGTGGCCTCCGTCAGGCCCTCGCCGCCCATCATCTGCACGTACATCCAGGAGATGAGCAGGATGCTGGCGCTGCCCCACGGCGCCGCGGAGATGGCGCCAATGGCGTCCGCCCCGCCCGTCTGGATGACCGGGTGTCCGGGGAGGAACTTCACCAGGTGGCTGGCCACGCAGATGGGGCCCATGCCCGGGCCGCCACCGCCGTGCGGGATGCAGAAGGTCTTGTGCAGGTTGATGTGGCAGACGTCCGCGCCCACCAGGCCCGGCGCGGTGAGCCCCACCTGCGCGTTGAGGTTGGCGCCGTCCATGTACACCTGGCCGCCGCGCTCATGGATGGTGGAGCAGATCTCCCGGATCTCCTCCTCGAACACGCCGTGCGTGGAGGGGTACGTGACCATCAGCGCGGCCAGCCGGTCCTTGTACTCGTCCGCCCGGGCGCGCAGGTCCTTCAGGTCGATGTTGCCGTTCTCGTCGCACTTCGTGACGACGACCTGATAGCCCGCCATCACCGCGGAGGCCGGGTTGGTGCCGTGCGCGGAGGACGGGATGAGGCACACGTCGCGGTGCCCCTGCCCTCGCGCCTGGTGGTACGCGCGGATGACGAGCAGGCCCGCGTATTCGCCCTGGCTGCCCGCGTTGGGCTGGAGCGAGCATCCGGCGAAGCCCGTCACCTGCGACAGCGCGTGCTCCAGCTGCTCGAAGATGACCTTGTAGCCGGCCGCCTGCGAGGTGGGCGCGAACGGATGCAGCTTGCTGAACTGCGGCCACGTCACCGGGATCATCTCCGCGGTGGCGTTGAGCTTCATGGTGCAGCTGCCCAGCGGAATCATGGAGTGCGTGAGGGACAGGTCCTTCGCCTCCAGCCGGCGCACGTACCGCAGCATCTCCGTCTCGGAGTGGTAGCGGTTGAAGACCGGGTGCGTGAGGTACGCGCTCGAGCGGCGCACCTCGGCGGACAGCGGGCTCTCCAGGCTCGCGGCCACCTCCTCCAGCACCACCGGCGCCGCGGACTTGTTCGCGCCCTGGATGAAGGCCGTGAGGATGTCCTCCACGTCCTTCGCGCGCGTCGTCTCGTCCAGCGCCAGGCCGAGCGTCTTCTCGTCGATGCGGCGGAAGTTCATCCGCGCGCCTTCCGCGGCGGCCAGCACGCCCCGCACCTGCGGGGGCGTCAGCTCCACGCGCAGCGTGTCGAAGAACTGGTCGTGGCGCGGCTTGAAGCCCAGCTTCGCGAGGCCGCGGGCCAGCACCACGGTGAGCCCGTGCACGCGCTCCGCGATGGCCTTGAGCCCCTCGGGCCCGTGGTAGACGGCGTACATGCCGGCCATCACGGCCAGCAGCACCTGCGCGGTGCAGATGTTGCTCGTGGCCTTCTCGCGGCGGATGTGCTGCTCGCGCGTCTGGAGCGCCATGCGCAGCGCGGGCCGGCCCTGCGCATCCTCGGACACGCCGATGAGGCGGCCCGGCATCACGCGGGTGTACGCGTTCTTCGTGGCGAAGAAGGCGGCGTGCGGACCGCCGTAGCCCAGCGGCACGCCGAAGCGCTGCGCGCTGCCCACCGCCACGTCCGCGCCGAACTCGCCCGGCGGCGTGAGCAGCGCGAGGCTGAGCAGGTCCGCGGCGACGACGAGCAGGCCGCCCGCCGCGTGCACCTTCTCACCGAAGGCGCGGTAGTCGTGCACCACGCCGTCGGTGGCCGGGTACTGCACCAGCGCGCCGAAGAACTTCTTCTGGGACAGGTCCACCGTGCGGTGGTCGCCCACGACGACCTCCACGCCCAGGGGGAGCGCGCGCGTGCGGACCACGTCCACGGTCTGCGGGTGGCAGCCCTCGGAGACGAAGAACGCGCCGCCGGTGCCGTCGCCCTTCGCGTGCATCGCGAGCGCCATGGCCTCCGCGGCGGCGGTGCCCTCGTCGAGCAGGGAGGCGTTCGCCACCTCCATGCCGGTGAGGTCCGTCACCATCGTCTGGAAGTTGAGCAGCGCTTCCAGACGGCCCTGGGCGATCTCCGCCTGATAGGGCGTGTACTGGGTGTACCAGCCCGGGTTCTGGAAGATGTTGCGCAGGATGACGTTGGGGACGTGGGTGTCGTGGTAGCCCATGCCGATGAAGGACCGGAACACCTGGTTCTTCGCCGCGATGGCCTCCAGCTGCGCCAGCACCTCGTTCTCACCGCGGCCGGCGGGCAGGCGCAGGGGCTCCGGGGAGCGGATGACGGGCGGCACGGCGCTCTCGATGAACGCGTCGAGCGAGTCCACGCCGAGCGTGGACAGCATCTGCTTCACTTCAGGGGTCTCCGGGCCAATGTGGCGGCCGGCGAAGGACTCCTGGTACTTCCAGTTGAGGGACATGGTCGGAAGGGCTCGCGGGTGGTGCGGAAAGAAGTCAGCGTCCGAGCGGGCTCGGGGCTCCATGGAGCGTCACTAACAATCGGGACGCGCGACTTCTTGCGTGCGCGGGACTACTTCAGGAGCGCGCCGTAGGCGGCGGCGTCCAGGAGCTTGTCTGTCTGCCCGGCGTCCTGGGGCTCGACCTCGACGATCCATCCGTCCCCGTACGGGTCGGTGTTGATGATGGACGGGTTGCCGGTGAGCGCGTCGTTCACCTTGACCACGGTGCCGGAGATGGGCGCGAACAGGTCCGACACGGCCTTGGTGGACTCGATGACGCCGAAGTTCTTGCCCTCCACCAGCCGGGCGCCCAGCTTCGGCAGCTCCACGTAGACGACGTCGCCCAGGGACTCCTGGGCGTGGTGGGTGACGCCGATGACCACGGTCTTGCCGGTGATCCGGGCCCACTCGTGTTCCGGCGTGTACTTCAGGTCCTGCGGGATGGTGTCAGACATGGAGGCGGCTCCTCGCAAAAGGTGCGAACGGGAGGGAATCAGGACTTCTTGAGGAAGGGGGTCTTCACGACGACCGCGGGCACGGCGCGGCCGCGGATCTCGACGTCGAAGGTGGAGCCCTCGGTGGAGAGCGCCGTGGGCACGTAGCCCATGCCGATGGGCTTCTTCACGGTGGGGCCCTGCGTGCCGCTGGTGACCTCGCCCACGCGGGCGCCGTCCTTGAGGATGGGGTAGCCGTGGCGCGGGATGCCGGCGCCCGTCAGCTCGAAGCCCACCAGCTTGCGCGGCACGCCCGCGGCCTTCTGCGCGACGAGCGCGTCCTTGCCGATGAAGCCGCCCGGCTTGTCCAGCTTGACGATCCAGCCCAGGCCCGCCTCCAGGGCGGTGTGCGCGTCGTCGATGTCGTTGCCGTACAGCGCGTACTTCATCTCCGTGCGCAGCGAGTCGCGCGCGCCCAGGCCACAGGGCTTCACGCCGTCCGGCTGCCCGTTCTCCAGGAGCGCGTCCCAGAGCTTCACGGCGTCCTCGGCGGCGCAGTAGAGCTCGAAGCCGTCCTCGCCGGTGTAGCCCGTGCGGGAGATGATGGACTTCACGCCGGCCACCTCCCCTTCCGTGAAGCGGTAGGTGCCCACCTTGGACAGGTCCGCCTTCGTCAGGCGCTGCACCAGCCCCACGGCCTTCGGGCCCTGGACGGCGATCTGCGCGAACTCGTCCCCGCGGTCCACCGGGGTCACGCCCTCCGCGCGCGCCTTCATCCAGGCGAAGTCCTTCTCGCGGTTGCTGGAGTTGACGCAGATGAGGATGCGCTCGGGGCTGAAGCGGTAGGCGACGACGTCGTCCACGAAACCGCCCAGGTCGTTGAGCAGGCCCGCGTAGACGGCCTGACCGTCCTGGCAGCGGGCAAGGTCGTTGGAGATGAGCCGGTTCACGGTCTCCAGGGCGCCGGGCCCGGAGAATTCAATTTCCCCCATATGCGAGACATCGAACAGGCCGACGGCATTGCGCACGGCCTCGTGCTCGGCGATGACGGAGGAGTACTGAACCGGCATGTCCCAACCGACGAAGTCGACCATCCGGGCCCCCAGCTTGCGGTGGGCCTCGTTGAGGGGCGTACGCCGGGTCATTGACTTCTCCATGGCAGGGGTGGCGAAACGGCGCGGACTATAGCGGCGCACCTTCTCCGATCAAGGCCGACGCGGAAGGGACTAAACTCCTCCCGACATGAAGATTCGCAACTGCCTCAACCCTTCCCGACCGAGCTTCTCGTTCGAGTTTTTTCCTCCCAAGACGGACGCGGGCGTGGCCGCGCTCCTTCGCACGGTGGAGGAGCTCGCGCCGTTGGACCCGGGGTTCGTGTCGGTGACCTACGGGGCGGGCGGCAGCACGCGCGACCGGACGGTGGAGCTGGTGACGCACATCAAGCAGCACACCGGGATCGAGGCCATGGCGCACCTGACGTGCGTGGGGCACACCCGCGACGAGCTTCGTGACGTGCTGCGCCGGCTCGGCGCGGCAGGCATCGAGAACATCCTCCTGCTGCGGGGGGACCCCCCCCAGGGGCAGACGACGTTCGAGCCGGTGCCCGGGGGCTTCCGTTACGCGGAGGAGCTGGTCCGATTCGTCCGAGAAGAGGATTTCAACTTCTGCCTGGGGGGTGCGTGCTATCCGGAGGGCCACGTGGAGACGGCGTCGCGCGAGGACGACCTCCGGCATCTGAAGGCGAAGGTGGATGCGGGGATGGACTTCGTGGTGACGCAGCTCTTCTTCGACAACGCCTTCTATTTCGACTTCGTGGAGCGGGCGCGGCGGGTGGGCATCAATGTCCCCATCGTCCCCGGCATCATGCCCATCACCAACTACGAGCAGGTCCAGCGCTTCACGCGCATGTGTGGCGCCACGGTGCCCATGCGTCTGGCGCTGCAGATGGAGCGCGTGAAGGATCAGCCGGACGCGGTGGTGCAGCTGGGCGTCGCGCACGCCACGGTGCAGTGCATGGAGCTGCTGTCGCGCGGCGTGCCGGGCATCCACTTCTACACGCTGAACAAGTCGCCCGCGACGCGGATGATCGTGGGCGCGCTGAGGGGGCGGTCATGAGCGGTCCAGGTCCGCAGCTCGCGCCGGGAGATCCGCGCATCAAGGTCTTCGAGATCGTGCGCTTCCCGGCGTTCTTCCTGCTCATCGTCGGCGTGCTGCACGTGGTGTTCAGCCTGCTGGGGGCCGTGCTCGCGGCGCTGAAGGTGGTGTCGCCCTTCTCGCCCCCGGGCGGGCCGCCGGTGGTGCTGGAGTTCACGCTGGGGTTCTCGCTGGCCATCCTGGGCGGCATCCTCTGCGGGGTCCTCGCCATCTGGGGCGCGTGGAGCGCCATGAACCTCAAGGGGTATGGGCTCGCGACGGTGGGCGCCATCTGCGCGCTCTACACGCTGACGCCGGGGTGCTTCGCGGGGGTGCCGGTGGCGGTGTGGATGCTCTTCACGCTGCGCCGCGAGGGAGTCAGGGAGGCCTTCGCCCCATGAGCCCGCGGGCCGTGCGCACCGTTCGCTTCCTGCTCACGGGCCTGGGGAATGTGGGAGTGCCGCTGCTGGAGATCCTCCGGTCGCGCGCGTCGCTGTTGATGGAGCGCTACCGGCTGGAGCTGCTGCCGGTGGGGCTGGCGGACTCCGGTGGCGCGGCGGTGTCGCCGACCGGGCTGGACGTGGCGGCGGTGCTGGCGGTGAAGCGGGCGCGGCACTCGGTGGCGTCGCTGCCTGGTGTAGGACGGCCGGGGATGAGCGGGCGCGCGCTGGTCCGCGAGGTGAAGGCGGACCTGCTGCTGGAGGCCACGCCCACGAACCTGAAGGACGGGCAGCCCGGGCTGGACATCACGCGGGACGCGCTGATGCGGGGCATGCCGGCGGTGCTCGCGAGCAAGGGGCCGCTGGTGTTGGGCTTCCAGGAGCTGGCGCGCCTGAGCGACCTGGAGTCGCCGGGCCGCCCGCCGCTGCGCTTCAGTGGCGCGGCGGGCGCGGCGATGCCGCTGGTGTCCTTGGGGCGCGGCGACCTGGCGCTGGGGAAGCTGGGCCGGTTCGAGGGCGTGCTCAACAACACCAGCCAGCTGCTCCTGAGCCGGATGTCGCAGGGCCAGTCATATGACGCGGCGCTGAAGGAGGCGCAGGCGCTGGGCATCGCGGAGGCAGACCCGGCGCTGGACGTGGACGGCTGGGACACCGCGAGCAAGCTGGTCATCCTGGCCAACGCGGTGATGCGCGTGCCCGCCGTGCTGAGCGACGTGGCGGTGACGGGGATGCGTGGCGTGACGCGCGAGCAGTTGGACACGGCGCGGGCGAAGGGCGGACAGGTGTTGCTGCTGGCTCGAGGGGAGCCGCTGGGCGAGGAGCGCTGGGAGTGGAGCGTGCGGCCCACGGCCGTGGATGCATCCCATCCCCTGGCGCGGCTGGGCCCGATGGAGATGGGCGCGGTGTTTCGCAGCGACCTGCACGGCGTGAACACCCTCATCAACGCCGAACAGGGCGCGCGGGGCACGGGCGCCGCGATGCTCAAGGACGTGCTGGAGATCTTCCCGGACTGAGCGCGCCTCTTCCCGCGAAGTCCGTGGGGGTATCACGGGCCGTGAAGGAGTTGTGCGAAGCTCCTGGGCGCCCAGGCGTGTCCCGGTTGGAAGTCCGGGCGCGAAAGGGGATGCGCCGGCCCGGAAGGCCGGCTCCGGCCTTCCACCCGCGTGAACCAGCGACTCCAACTCCGAGGTACACCATGAAGCTGCGACTCCCCTCCCTCACGAAGGTGGCCCCCCTCCTGATGCTGTTCGCGGCGGCGCCCGCGTTCGCGGCGGAGAATGCCCAGACGGCGACGTCCGTGGAGGCTCCCGTCGAAGGCGGCGGCGGAGAAGGCATCTGCTCCGTCTGCGGGCCCGCTCCTTGCTGCGTCATCCTCTGGACCGCGTGGTGTGGCTGCCCGTTCGGCGGCAGGGATGATCGCCTGGAGAGCCGCGCGGACGAGGCGCCCGCGGAGGAGCTCCTGGCGTGCCGACCCCAGGTCTCGCCCCCCATCGCGCAGGAGCAGGGCAAGACTTTGTAGTCCCTGAGCGTAGGCATGGGTGTCCGCCCGGGCTGACGGAGTCCGGGGGACACGGTGCCTCGGCTCCTGGTTCTCCCAGGAGCAGCTCAATCCATTGGGAGTCGTTCGCATGAACCCGCTGCGTGCCTTGACGTTGTTTGCGCTCCTCTCCAGCGGGTGCGCCACGGCGCCCGCTCCCCGCGCGGCGCCCCCTGTCCCCGATACCGTCGCGCTGGATGCCGAAGCAGCACGCGCGATGGCCGCGACCGGCGCGAAGGGGCTGGCCATCGCGGTGATCGACGACGGGCGCGTGGTGGCGACCAGGGCCTACGGCGCGCGCGACGCGAAGGGAGAACCGCTTCGGACAGACACGGTGATGTATGGCGCATCGCTCACCAAGACGGTCTTCGCCTATCTGGTGATGCAGTGGGTGGACGAGGGCCGCATCGACATGGCCTCACCGATCGCGCGGTACCTGGACAAGCCGCTGCCCGCCTATGCGGACGAGGACCATTACTCCACCTGGTCGAACCTGGCCGGCGACGACCGCTGGAAGGCCATCACGCCGGGCATCCTGCTCACCCACAGCGCGGGCTTCGCCAACTTCGGCTTCCTCGAGCCCGACGGTCGGCTGCGCATCCACTTCGCGCCCGGCAGCCGGTATGCGTACTCGGGTGATGGCATCATGCTGCTGCAGTTCGTGCTCGAGCGCGGGCTCAAGCTGGACGTGGGCACCGAGCTCCAGCAGCGCGTGTTCGACCGCTTCGGAATGCCCAACACAAGCCTGCGATGGCGTCCGGACTTCGCGCGCAACCTGGCCGACGGATGGACTGCCGACGGCAGCGTGGAACCACACGACGAACGCAGCACCGTGCGTGCGGCCGGCTCCATGGACACCACGATCGACGACCTGTCTCGCTTCGCGGCGGCGCTGGTGCGCGGCGAAGGCTTGTCGCCCCGGAGCTTCGCGGAGATGACCGCGCCGCACCTGCCCATCACCACCCGGAGCCAGTTCCCCACTTTTCAGGACGAACTGCCGCCCGAAGCGCGTCGAAACGATCTGGCGGCGGGCCTGGGGCTGGTGGTGTTCGACGGCCCGCAGGGGCGTGGGTTCTACAAGGGCGGACACAACGACAGCACGGGCAACACCCTCGTGTGTCTGCACCGCGGACGCCGCTGCGTGCTCATCCTGGCCAACGACGTGCGCGCCGAGGCCGCGTTCCCCCACCTGGTGCGCTTCGTGTTGGGGGAAACCGGTGTGCCCTGGGCCTGGGAGTACGGTGACAAGGCCCTCTGGGACGGCCACTGAGGCACGCGCGAAGACAGGCGCCTATTTCACGGCCAGGAGCCGTTGCAGCAGCGGCTCCACCAGCTCCTGGCCTCGCAGCTCCGAGCGCCAGCGGTGTGGAATCCCGCTCAGGCCATACTTCAGGCCCGCGATGCCACCTGCCACCGCGGCGGTGGTGTCGGTGTCGTGGCCCAGCCGGATGGCGGCCTTGACGACCTCCTCATAGGTGCTGCCTTTCGCCACGCAATCGCGAGCGGAGCGCAGGCAGTCCACCACGTAGCCGCCTCCCGTCCCTGGAGTCAAGTTGTCCGGGCGGAGGTGAGCCTCCAGCTCTTCCCGCTCGGGGGAGCCCTCTCCATACAGGTCGCGGAAGGTGGCGAGGGCCGCGTCCCACGGGTCCGCCGCGCCCTCCAGGATGCGGCGGGCCCAAAGGCAATACAGCGCACAACACACCCGAGAGCGCACGTGGCCATGCGTGACACGCGACTGCTCCATCGCGTCCGTCACGAGCGAGGCGTCCGGCCCCTGGTGCCACAAGGCCAACGGCAAGACCCGCATCAGGGAGCCATTGCCATTGTCCATCGTGTCGCTGGGGCCCGCGAGCAGCGCGGGCGTGCCGTCGCGAAGCCGTCGCAGCGCCGCGCTGGTCTGCACGCCCACGTCGAACACTTCGCCCTCCACCGCCAGGTAGCCCCAGTCCTGCCAGTTCACCAGCCGCCGGCCCAGGTCCTCGCAGTCGAGCCGCTTCTGGTACGTCAGCGAATCCAGGAGGCACAGCGCGTGGGCCCCGTCGTCCGACCAGGTGCCAGGAGGAACCCCTCCATGCGCGCGTTGAAAGCCCGGGGGCGGCGTGTATTCGATTGCCTCCAGGGCTGGAATTGTCTCGGGGCGATGAAATTCATAAGGGACGCCCAAGGCATCTCCGATGAGCAGGCCATACATCCCCCCTGCGATGCGCTCTTCACGACTCACCATTTCGCCCTCCGCCAACCCACTGTCGAGGCCCCAGGATAGACTGTGTTCGCAGTTCCCTTCCACCCTGGAGACAAGGTCATGGCATGGCGGACGCTCACGAAGTCGGTTGGAATGGGGGTCGGCGCGGGATTGCTGCTGCTCGCGTGCGGGCCCGAAACAACGGCGCAGGACACGGCGCCAGCGGACTCGAAGACAGACGACCGGGTGCACGCCATGGCGCCGCCCGACAGCTGTGACCCGTGGGAGGACCACGGCTGGTGTCTCGTTTCCGGCAGCAAGGTTACTTGCAACAATGGCATCCAGATGTACGCGTATCACACCCCGGATGGGTGGTGCATCAACGCGGACGTCTGCAAGAACGCCGGTGGTCCCATCATCTGCCCGGAGTGGTGATTCCCATGCGCATCCAGACCTTCATGAAGACTGTCGCTGTTGTGTTTGGCACGGGGATGCTGCTCGCGGGGTGCGGGACGGATGCAACGCCCCTGGAGGAAACGTCGACACCCGACGACACGGTCCACGCCATGGCGCCGCCCACCAGCTGTGACCGGGAAGCCGACGTCGGCTGGTGCCGGATCACGGCCGACAAGGTCCGCTGCGCCAATGGCCGCTACATCTATGCCTATTCCACGCCAGACGGCTGGTGCATCCAGTACGACGCCTGCAAGAACAACGGCGGCCCGTACATCTGCGGTCTGTAGAACAGGCCGGGCCCCCCTGCCCTCGCATGGGCAGGGAGGTCCGGACCCTCAAGTCACTTCACGCCGCGCTGCGCGGCCTCCAGCGTGTTCTTCATCAGCATGGCGATGGTCATCGGCCCCACGCCTCCGGGTACCGGAGTGATGAACGAGGCGCGCTCGGCCGCCGCGGCGAACTCCACGTCGCCCACCAGCTTGCCGTCCGCCTTGCGGTTCATCCCCACGTCAATCACCACCGCGCCGGGCTTGATCCACGCGCCCTTCACCAGCTCCGGCACGCCCACCGCCACCACCAGGATGTCCGCCTGCGCCACCTCCGCGGGCAGGTCGCTCTTGCGGTGGCACACCGTCACCGTCGCGTCCTTCTGGAGCAGCATCAGCGCCTGGGGCTTGCCCACGATGTTGCTGCGGCCCACCACCACCGCGCGCTTGCCCGCCGGATTGCACCCCACCTCTTCCAACAGCCGCATCACGCCGTAGGGCGTGCACGCGCGCGTCGCCGGCCGGCCCAGCAGCAGGTTGCCCGCGTTCATCGGGTGGAAGCCGTCCGCGTCCTTCTCCGGCCTCACCGCGGCGATGATGGCGTCCGCGTCCAGGTGCTTGGGAAGCGGCAACTGCACCAGGATGCCGTGGACCGCCGGGTCCTCGTTCAGTTGGTACACCAGCGCCAGGAGTTCCTCCTGGGTGATGTTCTCGTCCGGGTGGTGCTCCCAGGAGTTGAAGCCCACCTCCCCGGCGGCCTTCTTCTTCCCCGTCACGTAGATTTTCGACGCCGGGTCCTCACCCACGCGCACCACGGCGAGTCCAGGGGTGATGCCGCGCTCCGCCTTCAGGCGCGTCACCTCCTCCTTGATTTCCGCCCGAACGCGCGCCGCCACTTCCCTGCCGTCAATCAACTGGGCCGTCATGCGGCGCACCTTATGCAAAACTGGGCCGGAACAAGGGAGCGAAGCGACGGTATGGGCGCGGGAAAAGTTCTCGGGGCGATGTTGGGACTCATGGCCGGCCTCCTCATCGGTGGGCCCTGGGCCATCGTGCTCGCCCTCATCGCGGGCGTGGCCGTGGGGCATTATTTCGACGAACAGCACGCCGCGCCCCCGGACTTCCCGGAGTTGTTCAGCGACTTCCCCGCCCCCTTCGAGCCGCCCCCGCCCGCCCCCCTCACCCAGGGCCCAGGCGAGTTCCCCATCGTCCAGGCCCCCGAGGACGAACCGCTCGACCGGGACGTCGTCGCCCTCTTCGTGGACGTGGCCCGCGCCGACGGCGACATGCGCCGCGAGGAGGTCCGCGAGGTCCGCCGCTACTTCGAGGAGGTCCTCCACGCCGACGCCCACACCGTCCAGGCCGTCCGCCGCCACCTCAAGGACTTCCTCAGCCGCCCCGCCTCCCTGGACGCGCCCGCCGCCCTCGCCTCCTGCCTGGACACCCTGCCTTCTGGCGAACGGCTCCGCCTGCTGGACGCGCTCTACGAGATGGCGCTCGCGGACGGCCCCCTCCAGCGCTCCGAACGCGAGGCCCTGAAGCGCATGGCCGACGGCCTGGACCTCCCGGACGCCAAGGTCCAGGCCCTCGCCCAACAACACCTGGGCGACGCGACCTCCCACTACGAGGCCCTGGGCCTCACCGCTGAAGCCACCGACGCGGAGGTGAAGACCGCCTACCGCAAGCTCGCCGCCGCCCACCACCCGGACAAGGCCAGCCACCTGGGCCCCAAGGCCGCCGAGCAGGCCGCCCGCCGGTTCCAGGCCGTTCGCGACGCGTACGAGGAAATCCGCCGCCAGCGCGGCCTGTAGCCCGGGTTAGAAGACAGGTACCCCCATGAGCCAGCGTCCCCCGAAGAAGAAGGAAGCGGAGTTCCAGAACAACCCGTTCAAGTCCGCCATCAAGACGCTCCAGGACCACCAGAAGCAGGAGCAGCAGGCCGCCGCCGCCGCGGAGGCCGCGAAGAAGAAGGCCGTCTCCAAGCCGGTGAAGGCCCCCAAGGCCCGCCCCGACGACGACGACGTGGGCCTCTTCTTCTCCGCCATGGACGGCGTGCAGCAGATCACCAACCGAGGGGAAGCCCCCAAGACGAACCCGCGCCTGCCCGAGCTCATCGACGACAACGCGGAGGCGCTGGCGCAGCTGTCCGACCTGGTCGCGGGCGACGGGCCCCTCTCCATGACGGGCTCGGATGAGTCCTTCGAGGGCGCCTCCCCGGGCGTGGACCCGAACCTGCTGCGCTCGCTGCGCCGGGGCGACTTCTCCGTCCAGGACCGGTTGGACCTGCACGGCAAGACGCAGCGGGAGGCCCAGGCCCACGTCGAGCGCTTCCTGTCCGACAGCCGCCGCGCCAAGAAGCGCTGCGTGCTCATCGTCCACGGGCGCGGCCTGAATTCCAAGGATCAGGTCCCGGTGCTCAAGGACGCGGTCCGCGGGTGGCTGTCCCAGAAGCGCCTGGAGCGGATGGTGCTGGCGTTCGCCACCGCACGTCCGCAGGACGGCGGGGCCGGCGCCGTCTACGTGCTGCTGCGTCGATAGCTTTACGCGTGCCCGGGGCTGTGCATACATGCCGCCATGGTTCGCGACCTCATTGACCTCCACATCCACGTGGGTGGCGCGGTGGCCCCGCACATCCTGTGGTCCATTGCCCACCAGCAGGGCTTCAAGCTCCCCGTCAAGAACTACTTCGACTTCGTGGAGCTCATCACCTCCCGTCCGGGCAAGGTGGGCAGCCTCGACGACTACCTGAAGATCCTCCACACCTGGACGGAGAAGATCCAATCCTCTCCCAGCGCCATCGAGCGCTCCGTCTACGAGGTGATTGGCAAGGAGTACCGGGGCAGCCGCGTCACGCAGATCGAGCTGCGCTTCAACCCGATGAAGCGCAACCTCTCCAGCGAGCTGGACCTGGACCACATCATCCACGCCGCGCTCCGGGGCATGGACCGCGCGGTGCTGGAGTACGGCGTGAAGGTGGGCCTCATCTTCTGCCTGGCCCGCGAGTTCGACCACAAGCTCAACAGCATCATCGTGGAGAAGGCCATCAAGTACCGCACGCGCGGCGTGTACGGCATCGACCTGGCCGGCACGGAGCGCGACGCGATGGAGCACAAGCCCGCGCTCGCGCAGTACGAGGACCTCTACGCCCGCGCGCGCAAGGGCGGCCTCAAGTGCACGGTGCACACCGGCGAGACGGCCGGCACGGGCGCCGAGGGCCTGATGGCGGTGGTGGAGAAGCTCAAGCCGAACCGCATCGGCCATGGCATCCGCGCCGCCTACGACGAGTCCGCGATGAAGGTCCTGCGTGAGAACAACATCACGCTGGAGCTGTGCCCCACGTCCAACATCCACACCAAGGCCGTGGCGGACCTGGACGAGCTCAAGCACATCATGCGGACGTTCTGGGACCGCAAGGTGAAGTTCACCATCAACACGGACGGCCCCTACCTGCTGGAGACGGACATGCGGCGGGAGATTGAGATCGTCGAGTCCAACGGCCTGCTCACCACCGAACAGGTGGATCAGGCGCTCGCGTGGGCGCGCGAAGCGTCCTTCATCCCCGCCTGACCAACATGTACGGCCTGACCCGCGCACTGTTGTTCACGCTTCCCCCGGAGCCCGCGCACCGGCTGGGCATGTCCGGCCTCGCGGCCCTGGGGAAGTGGCCCTCCCGCTGCCGGGCCATGCGCGAGCGCACGCTGCGCCAGGCGCCCATGGATTTGTCCGTGGACCTGGCGGGGCTGAAGTTCGCCCACCCGGTGGCGCTCGCCGCCGGGCTGGACAAGGACGCGGAGGCCGTGGACGGCCTGTTCGCGTGCGGATTCTCCGCGGTGGAGATTGGCACCGTCACGCCCCTGGCCCAGCCGGGCAACCCGAAGCCGCGCCTGTTCCGGCTGCCTGAACACCGCGCGGTCATCAACCGCATGGGCTTCAACAACCACGGCGCGTCCACCGCGGCGGAGCGCCTGAAGGCCCGCGCGTGGAAGCCCGGGCCGCTGGGCGTGAACATCGGCAAGAACAAGGACACGCCGCTGGAGCGCGCGGTGGACGACTACGTGGCGTGCGTGGATTCGCTCGCGCCGCTGGGAGACTACGTCGTCGTCAACGCGTCCTCGCCCAACACGCCGGGCCTGCGCAAGCTGCAGGAGCCGGAGCAGCTCTCCGCGCTGCTGCTCGCAGTGCGGGAGCGGATGGAGCGGGTGGCCCCGGGCACGCCGCTGTTCCTGAAGATCGCCCCGGACCTGACGCCAGAGGCCGTGGACGAGGTCGTGGACGTGGCCCTGGCGCGCGGGCTGTCCGGCCTCATCGCCACCAACACCACCCTCACCCGCCCCCTGGAGCACGTGCACGCGAAGGAGGCCGGCGGCCTGTCCGGCGCCCCCGTGCGCGAGCTGTCCAACGCCGTCATCCGCCGTGCGTACCAGCGCAGCCGGGGCGCCCTGCCCCTCATCGGCGTGGGCGGCGTGTTCACCGCCCAGGACGTCTACGAGAAGCTGCGGGCAGGTGCCACCGTGGTGCAGGTGTACACGGGTTTCATCTATGAGGGTCCGGGGATGGTGGGGCGCATCCTCCAGGACCTGGGGGCCCTGCTGGCCCGCGACGGCTTCGCCTCCGTTCGCGACGTGATTGGCGTGGACGCGCGCGAGGGTGGGCCCGCGTCTCCGGCGTAGCGGCGCGCACGCCGCTTCGCTCGGGTCCAGGCGGTCCCCCTGCCCTCCAGGGCAGGACGCGGCGACGGTGCCCTCTGGCACCGGCTCCGTGTCTGTCTTGGAACACTGGAGACTCGGGATGGGCTCCGGGCGATGATGGCCAGTGCGGCTCACCGCCCGCGACGCATCCCCACCGCCGGAGCGCTTCCGCGCCCCGGTGCGGCCCACAACCGTGGAGGCGCCCCGGCCCGCGCTGTCATCCTGGCGCAAGTGGGTGGTCCTCTCCGTGGCGGGGAGCCTGCTCGCCGCGACGGCCTGGTGGTGGCGCTGAAGCGACCGCGCCGCTGGGCCTGCCCATGCCGTCAGCCCCGCGAGCGCTCGATCCCTGCCCTGGCGTCATCCGTCGAGACCCGCGGGCCTGCTCATATTCACCCGCGTCCTTCACACACGCGGGAGACGCGATGGCCAGGAAGATGAAAGCAGTGCAGGTGCGGCAGGCCGGAGGCCCGCTCGAACTCATCGAGCGCGATATCCCCGAGCCCGGTCCAGGGCAGGTACGCCTCGCGGTGGAGGCGTGTGGCGTCTGCCATAGCGACTCCCTCACCAAGGAAGGCGGGATGCCCATCCAATACCCGCGCGTGCCGGGCCATGAGGTGGTGGGTCGCATCGACCGGGTGGGCGCTGGAGTGACCGCCTGGAAGGAAGGGCAGCACGTCGGGGTGGGCTGGCACGGCGGACACTGCGGCCAGTGTGCCGCCTGCCGGGTGGGCGACTTCATCACCTGCGAGTTCGAGCAAGTGTGTGGCATCAGCTACGACGGTGGCTACGCCGAATACATGATCGCCCCCCAGGAAGCGCTCGCCCGAGTCCCTGACGGAATGAACTCGCAGGACGTCGCGCCCCTGCTCTGCGCGGGAGTGACGACGTTCAACTCCTTGCGGAACATGGACGTCCGACCTGGGGATCTGGTGGCGGTGCAAGGGATTGGCGGACTGGGCCATCTGGCGATCCAGTTCTCCCGAAAGCTTGGCTACCGCACCGTCGCCATCTCGCGTGGGGCGGACAAGCGACCTCTCGCGCTCGAACTCGGCGCGCACGAGTACGTCGACACGGAGCAGGGCCCCGTGGCCAAGGCGTTGCAGAAACTGGGTGGGGCGCGCGTCATCATGATGACCGCCTCGAGCAGCCGCCTCGCGGGAGAGCTGATTGGCGGCCTGGGACGCAACGGCACCCTCTTGCTGTTGGGAGCGGGCGCGGAGCCCATTCCCATCCAGAGCCCTCGGCTGATCATGAAGCGCCAGCGCGTCCAGGGCTGGCCCAGCGGCAACCCCCAGGACTCGCAGGACACCCTGGCGTTCAGCGCGCTCTCCGGGGTGCGCTCACGCAACGAGGTGTTTCCGCTCGACCGAGCGGCGGATGCCTATGAGCGGATGATGAGCAACCACGCTCGCTTCCGGGTGGTGCTCAAGATGCGCTGAACACAGCCCCCCTGCGCGCGGAGGGCCGCGCCGCCCTCCGCGCCTCGGCAATGGCACCGGGAGGTCTTCATCCACCCCAGCCTCCCCCGCCCTGGTCATTCCGAACTTGCGCACCTGCAAACCTGCTCAGTGGCGCACAGCCTCCGGATGCCTTTCGAGCGTCCCCGCCCTCCCCCCGGGCGGAAATCCTCGGGCCTGCGATCTCGCGGGAAGACAATCGCAGACACCGGCGCGCCGGGCCGGGCCCTGCGGCGCGGGCCTACACGGACCTGGGACCGTCGATTCGGCGCGTGCGCGGGCCCAGGCGCTTGGGTATAGCGGCGCCCATGCCCACCCTCCTCCTCAGTGCCAAGGACTTGCGCGGCCTCTACACCGTCGAACTCGGACTGGAAGCGGTTGAACGCGCCTTCCGGGCCCACGGTCGCGGCGACGCGCTGATGCCCCCCAAGGTGTACCTGTCCCTGCCCAAATATGACGGCGACTTCCGCGCCATGCCCGCGTTCCTCGACGGGGCGGCGGGCGTGAAGTGGGTCAACGCCCATCCGAACAACCCGCGCAAGCACGGCCTGCCCACGGTGCGCGCCGTCTACGTCCTCAGCGATCCGGACACCGCGTCCCCGCTGGCCATCCTGGACGGCACGCTGCTCACCGCGTGGCGCACCGGCGCCGCGGGCGGCATCGCGTCCAAGTACCTGGCCCGGAAGCAGCCCCGCACGCTGGGGCTGGTGGGCTGCGGCGTGCAGGCCCGTGTCCTCATCGACGCGCACCGCGCCCTCTTCGGCGACCTGGAGCTGCTGCTGGCGGACGTGTCCTCCCAGGCCGCGGAGGCCCTTCAGAAGGAGAAGGGCGGCCGCGTCGTCAGCCTCCAGGAGGCCTCTGGCGCCGACATCGTCTGCTCCGCCACGCCCGCACGCGCTCCGGTGGTCCGCCGCGAGTGGGTCCAGCCCGGCGCCCACCTCAACGCCATGGGCGCGGACGCCCCCGGCAAGCAGGAGCTGGATCCGCGCCTGCTCGTCGAAGGGCGCGTCTTCATCGACGACGCGGAGCAGGCGCTGCACTCCGGAGAGGTCAACGTGCCGCTGCACGACGGCCTGCTCCAGGCCGGGCAGCTCGCCGGCACCCTGGGCGAGGTCGTCGCGGGCCGCAAGCCGGGCCGCACCGGCGACGAAATCACCGTCTTCGACTCCACCGGTCTCGCCGTGCAGGACGTGGCGCTGGCCCGCGCGCTCTACGACGTGGCCCTCGCGAAGGGAGTCGGCCAGAAGTTCGACCTCGTCGAGGACGCCTGAGGCCCGCGGGAGCCCCCCAGGGGAGCCCCCTGGAGCTCCCACCTCGGACGTCCCCCGCCTGGGAGGGACCCGTCAGGACGCCCGGCTGTGTTTCAGTGAGATGAAAAAATAGAGCGCTCGCCGGCACCTTGGAGTTTTACCGGCGAGCGCCCCGGGCCGCGTGCCGACTGGCAGGGCCTCGTAAAGTCGCGGCGGATGCGAAGCGGCCTCTGGCCCACCTCGCGCCACCTTCATGTGTCCACCCTACGCCCCGCGTCCCGTGTTTCCGGGCCCCGCGCTCAGCGTCCGTTTCCTTCAAAACCCTTGCTCATCCGCGGTGATTCCTTCCCCGCCTGATCAGGGCCCCTCAGGGTGCGCACGCCCGCCGTCACCGGCAACACCCGAGGCGCCATTACCACACCCTTCCCATCAATCTCCACGAAAATCGAGCTATTCCCATCTATAACCTGCACACACGGGGTGCCACAGGGCGGAATGCCTCCCCTTTCCTACGAACGCGCCCGCCCCCAATTGCTTGAGGACGGGCGTGGATTTTCCACATCGGTCTGACATTTCCCCGGCCCCCGGGGGCGGGTTTCAGCGGAATTACAGTTCTGCCACCTGACGGTACAGCGCGTCATGCTGGCGCACCATCTTCTCCAGGGTCAGCTCCCGGGCGACGAAGGCGCGGGCGGCCTTGCCCATCTTCCGTGCCTCCTGGGGTTGGGCGAGCAGCCGGCGGAAGGCCTGGGCCAGCTGCGCGGGCCGCTCGGGCTCCACCAGGAGCCCTCGCTCGCCGTGCACGATGAGGTCCGGATTGCCGCCCACCCGCGTCACGACCATGGGCAGCCCCGCCGCCATGCCCTCCATCACCGCGTTGGACATGCCCTCCGCGGTGGAGCACAGGACGCCGAAGGTGGCCCGCCCGTAGAGGGCTGGCACGTCCGTGCGGTGCTTGAGGAAGTGCACGCCATCCGACACTCCCAGGTCGTGCGCCATCTTCTCCAGCCCCGGTCGGCGCGGGCCGTCGCCCACGAACCACGCGTTCAGCCGCGCGCCCTCATGACGCAGCATGGCAAGCGCGAGGAGCAGGTCCTCCTGCCGTTTCACGGGGTGGCTCATGTTGGCCACATGGACCACGGTGGGCAGGCCGCCGGTGTCTGGAAGCGGATCCTTGAGGCCTTCGGCGACGCGCGCGTCGAAGCGCTGCAGGTCCAGGCCGTTGTGGATGACGGAGATGCGCGAGGAGGGCAGCCCCTCCTCGTTCATGAGCAGCGTGCGGATGGCCTCCGCGTTGGCGATGACGTGGTCCGCCATGCGCGTCACCTGCGTATGCAGCAGGCGGCGGGCCTTGCCCTGCCAGTGGGACAGGTCCAGGCGCCCGACGATGACCTTCGAGCCCGCGAGCTTCGCGGCCGGCACGGCGATGATGCTGGAGTAGAAGTCGTGCACGTGCACCAGTTGCACGCGGTTCTTCTTGAGCCAGCGAGACAGGCGGACGACCTGCAGCGCCGTGTTGGGCTGGACGAGCGTTCCCTTGAGGGAGAACACCTCCGGCGCGTGGCCCAGCTTCCACACCGCGCCCATCAGCGGCCCGGCGTCCTCCAGCACCGACACCTGCAAACGGTAGCTGGGGGGCAGGCCCCGCAGCAGCTCCAGCACCTGGACCTCGGTGCCGCCAATGTGGAACGACCGTGTGAATTGCACCAGTCGGAGGGGCTCCCGCCCCATCCGTGCTTCCTCACGCCGCATGCCCAGTCCCCTCCCACGTGGCGACCGGCGTCTGCTTCAAGACCGGCTGCCTCCCCACCGCCAGGGCCCGCTCCCGTGCCTGCGCGATGCGGTGCGCGCTCGCGGCCAGGCCGAAGAGCACGTAGCAATGCGCGGACAGGATGTAGCCCGAGAACAAGTCACAGATGAGGTAGCCGGCCACGGACGCCGATAGCGCGCGCGCCAGCCACCCCATTTCCGAGTCCGCCGACGCGGCCACCGCGCCGCCCACGGCCCCGCCCGAGAACACCAGGAAGCACAGGAGGCCCACCCACCCCAGCTCCCCGATGACGTCGAGGAAGATGTTGTGCGCCACGTAGGCCCGGTGCGCCTCCGGCGGCGCGTACTCGAACCACGCGTAGCGGAAGCCGCCCGCGCCCACGCCCAGGAGCGGCTTGTCCAGGCTGATGCGGCTGGCCACCTGCCACGCATACACGCGGCCCATGGCGGACGCGTCCTCGTGGAAGTCCGCCACCGTCTCGTTGCGCTCCCAGAAGCTCTTGGGCGCGAACACCGCCAGGCCCAGCACGAACACGCTGCCCAGCACGATGGCCTGCAGGCGGCGCTTCTCGCGGATGGCCCACAGCGCCATCGCCACCGACAGGCCAATGAAGCCGCCTCGCGAGTGCGACAGCACGATGGCCACCACCGCCAGCACCGCGGACCCCGCGCACAGCACGCGGAACACCCAAGGGGTGCTCTTGCGCGCCAGGAACGCCACCGCCAGCGGCACCACCAGCACCATGTTCATCGCCATGTGGTTGGGATCCGCGTACACGCCCACCCAGCGCGACCGGAAGCCCTCCACCATGTTCTCGCCGACGAGGTACCAATTGATGACGCCAATGGACGTCACGATGGCGCCCAGCACCATCGCGCCGCACACCACCGCCAGCCGCTTGCCCGTGGTGATGACGTTGACGAGCGTCAGATAGATGGCCGTGAGCTTCAGCAGCTCCACGCCCTGTCCGCGCGTCACCTCCGGGTTCACGCTCCACGCCATCGAGCAGAACGCCAATGAGGAGAACGCCAGCAGCGCGATGCCGCGCGCGCCGTCGAAATAGATCGGCTCCGCCTTGCCCAGCCGCCGCATCACCATCAGCCCGGCCGCAAGGCCCGACGTCAGCAGCGCGAGCCGCAGCGGCTCCAACGCCGGGAGCCACTCACCCGGCACCGCGTACATCACCGCCGCGAACCCCGCGAGCATGAAGAAAGCCAGCACGTCGCGACGCTGCCCCTGCGCGCCCGGTCCCATGTACCCCACCCCTTCGCTGTCGGTCGCTCGTCCCGTCACACGCGTGCCCCTGGCCCTCGTGGATGTCCGGCTGTCGGCTGTTCGCGAACAGCTGGCGAACAGCAGACGGCTGGCGGGCAAGGGGCAAAGCAGCGGACGTGCCAGAGGCCGGGGGCGCTGGATGCCTGGATCTTCAGGGGGTTGCGTGAGGCTCCCGGACCGACGGGCCGGGCAAGGCTGAAAAAGCTACGGGACTGGCGCGCTCTCCATCGGAAGCACCGCGGAGGCGATCAAGTCCAGGCGCCCCTCGCGAAGCCACGGCGACCCCAGCTCCGACAGCAGCCGCACCAGCGTGACGTTCACCACCCGACGCAGCTCCTCGCGCGCGCCTTCCGGCACCGCGGGCGACAGCGTCGCCACCGCGCGCTCCGCCGCGCTCGGGCGCAGGCGAGGCGAATCCGGCGTGCCTTCGAAGAGGCGCTGGCCCAGCTCCACCGTGCGCCCCAGGGGCACGGGCCGCACGTCCACGCGCTCCTCCAGCACGGCCATGGCGACGCCCGCCGCCCACAGCCGCTCCACGCCCAGCACATCCAGCGAGACGCCGAAGCGGGCCAGCACCGTGCGCGCCGCGCCGTCGGAGCCGCCCAGCAGCGCGCCCAGCGCCGCCACCTGGCCCTCGGCGCGCGCGAGCAGCACCTCCGAACCGGCCACCTCCCGGAGCGAGCGGAACGGCACCGCTTCCGCGCCGGGCACGCGCAGCGCGCGGCGGGGCCGCTTGCGCCGCAGGGCCTCCAGCGCGGCGGCCTCCTCGGGGAGCACCAGCGGCACGTCGTCCAGCTTCACGAAGGGCGCCTTGAAGAGGCGGTCCGCGCGGTACTTGAGCTGGAGCGTCAGCGTGAAGCCCACCTGGAAGACGCGGCGCAGGGGCGTGTCGCGCAGCGCCTCCGGCGCCTTGGACGGGTCGCCGCCCGTCAGGTGCTCCAGGCCCAGCGACAGGTAGTCGCGCACCCATTCGCCCACGCGGCGCACGGCGTCCAGGTCGCCCGGGTCGCCCAGCTCCGCGACGAGCACCGCGTTGGCCACTTCGCGCAGCTCATCCTCCGCGTTCATCCGCTCCACGTCGGACAGGTCGCGGAAGGCGGCCTCCAGGTAGTCCAGGTGGCCGCCCGTGGCGGTGAGCGCGGGGGCGGCGTTGCTCGAGGGACGCGGCGGCACGTCCACGCGGCTGAAGAGCGCCAGGGCGTCCTCCAGCGACGGGAAGCCCAGGTCGGACAGGCGCGCGCGGCGGAACTGGAACGCGGTCTCCTCCAGCTCGGAGGGAATCTCCCAGCGCACGGCCTCGAAGAGGCGCACCGCTTCGAAGGGGTTCTCCGCGATGAGGTCGTTGAGGAGCGCGCGCATGGCGGACATCTCCACGCCGTCCACCTTCAGCTCCACCAGGTAGCGCCCCTCCGGGGTCTCCATCGTCACGCCCTGCGGGTTGACGTCCGGGTTCTCCTCCAGGTCGTGGACGACGGTGAACTCCTTGAGGAGCGTCTCCACCACCTCCAGGTCCACCGCGTGCACCTTGCGCAGGAAGTCCTCGGGTTCATCCCCGCGCGCGGCGCGCAGCCAGGTGAGCACCGCGTGCGGCTCCAGCTTGTCCTTCGACCAGCCGCCCAGGTCCACGAAGGTGCGGAACTGCGCGGGCGACGCCAGCTGCACGAGGTCCGTCGTGTCCGCCAGCCCCACCTCCTGGATGGTGACGTACAGGTCCTCCGCTGGCAGCGAGCGCACCAGCGCGGGCGTATCCTCCGCGTCGTAGAGCGCCGCCACCCGCTGGCGCGGGGACAGGCGCATCAACCGCTGACGCTCCTCGCGGGGAGCGAGGGGCGAAACACCACCGTTCGTCTTGCCGTTCTGGGACACGCCGGGGGTGCTACCACAGCGTGCCCGGCCCCGGGAGACTCAGACGCGGGTGGCCTTGCCGAAGGTGTCCAGCAGCGTGCCCCACACCTCCTCCACGCCCAGCTTTTCGGTGGAGGAGAACGGGATCACCGCCTCGCGGGGCAGCTCCAGCTGCGCGGCCACCGCGTGCAGCCGGGGCTTGCGCTGCGCCTTCGTCAGCCGGTCCACCTTGGTGGCCACGACGAGGATGCGGCGGTTGTGCTCCTGCAGATAGTCCAGCGTCTGGAGGTCTTCCGGAGTGGGGCCCACCTCCGCGTCGATGATGCTCACCACCACCTCCAGCCGGTGCCGGTTCTTCAGGTAGGAGGTGATCATCGCCTGCCACTGGGCCTTGTCCGCCTTGCTCGCCTTGGCGAAGCCGTAGCCGGGCAGGTCCGCCAGGCGCACCGTGTGGCGCTGCCCGTCGCGGTCCAGGTCCACGTCGAAGAAGTTGAGGGTGCGGGTGCGCCCGGGCGTGTTGGACACGCGCACCAGCTTCCGCCGGTTCGTCAGGGCGTTGATCATGGACGACTTGCCCACGTTGGAGCGGCCGACGAAGGCCACCTCCGCGGCGTGGTCCGTGGGCAGGCCCTTGAGCTCCACGGCGGTGGTGACGAAGCGGGAGTCGAGGATCTTTATCAAGCGGGGGTCACTTACTTCTTCGCCGTGGCAGGAGCCGGCGTGGAGGGGGCCGCGTCCGCGCGGGTCTGCTTGCGAGCGCGTTCGGCGGACCAGTGGTCGATGGCCTTCAGCGCTTCCTTGAAGTCGAACGGGCGCAGCGAGGGAGACGAGGCGTCATGGCAGGTGCGGCACTGCTTCTCCGACGGGTCCACCAACCCCACCAGCCGCGCCAGCTCCGGGTCCTTCATCACGTAGGACGGCGAGTAGTACTGCCCGCCCCCGTGGCACGTCTCGCAGGTGACGGCCGTGAGCGACTGCTCGGACTGGTCCGGCGCGTGGCAGGACAGGCAGCGCGCGTCCTTCTTCTGCCCCTCCGCCAGCGTCTCCGTGGCCCGGGCGTGCTTGGACTTCATCCACGCGTCGTACGCTTCCGGGTGGCATCCCTTGCAGCTGTCGGGGCCGGTGAAGTCCGCGGCACCGGCAAGACCGCCACAAACGGCGAGCAGGAGGGCGGAAAAGACCCGGAAGGCACGAGAACGCATGCCTTGAGCACGTAGCAGAGGCCCCAGGAGGGGGCAAGGCGTCTCGTTCGTGATTGAATACCGGGTGGACAGGCGCGTGGCTTGAGGTAACGGACCTTGAGGCGTGCCTGCCTGATCCGCTAGGGAGGAGTCGAGATGCGGACCCCCGTGATTGCCGTCTTGTTCGCCGTTGCCGCCGTCGCTGTCTCCCTGCCTGCTTCCGCCAAGCCGTGGCAGGGCATTGAACCCGGGACCTCCAAGAAGGAGGACGTGGTGAAGAAGTTCGGGGAGCCGTCCCGGACCATGACCCAGGACGGCAAGGAGATCCTGGCCTACTTCTCCAAGGAGGCCATCAAGGGCACCACCCAGACGCAGTTCAAGGTGGACCCGGCCACCCAGCTGGTGGAGCGCATCGACGTGTTCCCCGCGCCCGTCATCGAGAAGGACACCATCGAGAACAGCTACGGCGCCGCGTGCCCGGCCGGAGCCATGCCGGCCACCCCCTGCTACCTGCGCAAGCTCACCGACGACTTCCGCACCTACTTCCTCTACGTGAAGCTGGGCGTGGCCATCTTCTTCAACGAGGACGGAAAGACGGTGCAGTCCTTCGTCTTCACCACGCCCAAGGCCGCGAAGTAGCCGTGCACGTCTTCGGCCTGACGGGCGGCATCGCCTCCGGCAAGAGCACGGTGAGCCGGATGTTGCGCGAGCTGGGCGCGCGCGTGCTGGACGCGGACGTGCTCGCCCGTGAGGTGGTGGAGCCCGGCACGCCCGGCCTCCAGCGCATCCGCGAACGCTTCCCTGGGGTGGTGGGTCCCGACGGCCGGCTGGACCGGGTCCGGCTGGGCGCCCACATCTTCGCGGACCCCGCCGAGCGCGCCGCCCTCAACGCCATCGTGCACCCGGAGGTGCGCGCCCTGTTCCTCCAGAAGCTCCAGGCGCTGGAGGCGGAGGGCATCACCCACGCCATCTATGACGTGCCGCTGCTCATCGAGACGGGGCTGCACACGGCGATGGAGGGCGTGGCCGTGGTGTGGGTGCCGCGCGACGTGCAGAAGGCGCGGCTGATGGCGCGCGACGGGCTGGACGCGGAACAAGCGGAGGCGCGACTCCAGGCGCAGCTGTCGCTGGACGACAAGCGCGCGCACGCGACGTGGGTCATCGACAACAGCGGCGCGCCGGAGGCCACCCGTCCACAGGTGGAAGCCGTGTGGCGGGCGATGCTCGCGCGCGGCTGACAGGCGGTTATGCTGCGCCGCGCATGAGTGAGACGTCGACGACGCACAGGCCAGGCACCTACTTCATCACCGGCTATCCGGGGTTCATCGGCAAGCGGCTGGTGGAGCACATCGCGCGGGAGGACCCGGAAGGGCACATCTACGCGCTGGTGCAGCCCAAGGCCTTCAAGGAAGCGCAGGCGCTCGCGGCGAAGGTGAAGGGCGCGCGCGTGGAGCTGCTCACCGGGGACGCGGTGGACATGCACCTGGGCCTGTCCGGCGAGGAGTACCAGCGCCTGTGCGAGCGGGTGACGGACATCTTCCACCTGGCGGCGGTGTCGCAGCTGGGGGTGCCCAAGGAGACCGCGTGGCGGGTGAACGTGGACGGCACGCGCAACCTGCTGGAGCTGGCGCGCGACTGCGAGAACCTGTCGCGCTTCAACCACTTCTCCACCTGCTACGTGTCCGGCGACCGGGTGGGCGTCATCGCCGAGGACGAACTGGACCGGGCCCAGTCCTTCCGCAACGCGTACGAGGAGACGAAGTTCCAGGCGGAGCGGCTGGTGCAGCGGGCCGCGGCCACGCTCCCCGTCACCGTGTTCCGGCCGTCCAGCGTGGTGGGCGACTCGCGCACGGGGGAGATCGACCGGTTCGAGGGCCCCTACTACCTGGGCATCCTGCTCGTCACGTCTCCGCTGGTGGTGCCGCTGCCCCTGCCGGGCAACGGCGTCGCGCCGCTCAACGTCGTCCCGGTGGACTTCGTGGTGGAGGCCGTGTGGCGGCTGTCGCGCGATGCGCGGGCGAAGGGGCGCACCTTCCACCTGGTGGACCCCAACCCCATGAGCGCGCGGCGCGTGTACGAGCTCATCGCGGAGAAGGCGCACAAGCGGCTGCCGCGCTTCAACCTGTCCGCGCGCGCCGCGGACGTGATGCTGCGGCTGCCGGTGCTGGAGAAGCTGGCGCGGCCCCAGCGCGCGGCCATCAGCTACGTGAACCACCTGGCCATCTACAACTGCCACAACACGCTGGAGCTGCTCGACGGCACGGGCGTGCGCTGCCCGCCGCTGTCGTCGTACCTGGATCAGCTCGTCGCCTACGTGCGCGAACAGTACAAGCAGCGCCGGGAGGGCGCGGAGGTGGAGGATCCGCTCGACCACGGGCCCCTGCCCTCCGGTGATGAGGCCTCCGCGCGGCGCTCGCGCCGCTGAGCAGGGATGCCGCCCGGACGCAAGGTGCGGCGCGGTATCCACCGCGCGTGACCGGCCGCCTGCCTGCCCCGGTTTATTCAGGCTCACGGCCCAGCTTATTCCAGACTGCCAATTGTTACTGGATTGCTAACGCAAAGTTGCTGCCCCCCCCTCTTTTCAACGAAACAGTGTCCTGGTTAGCATGCGCTCGCACTGAATCCGGCGCGGTGAACACGACCGTGACCTGAACGTTGTTTGGAGAGCAGCGCTTGCCGGAGACGATTGACAGGCGATTCGAGTTGGCGCCCCGGGGTTCGGGGGTGGCGCCTCGCCTGTCCGGTCTGTCTCAGCGTCCCGCGCGAGGTCCGCGCGCCCCTGCCCTCTCGCCTTTTCACGCTGCCCCCTGCCGCGTCGTCAATGCGACCTCTGGCGTTGGGATGCGTCTCCTATCGGGCTGTTGTCCACCTGCGGTCCACGGTCCGTAAGGGGAGGTCCGCCACCCCCGGCGTGCCTCTCCGTGCAGTCGTCGTCACAAGCAGTCCCCTCGTCCGGCAGTTCATCACCCCCAAGAAGGAAGGCGCATGCGTCTCAGGGAAAAACTGTTGACCAGCCTGCTGCTGGTGCCCGTCGCGGGTACCAGCGCGTGGGCCAAGGAGCGGTCGAATTTCGACGCGTTCCTGGAGCAGCGGGATTCTCGCTCGCTGGCCGTGGATACCAACACGGCCGTGTCCCGTGGGCTTCGCATCGAGCACACCGAGCAGCGGCTCGGCGTGCCCACGTTCGCGTGGGCGACCCAGGACGGAGCGCTGTCCAAGTCCGTCATCCGCGCTGGCATGACGGCGGAGAACGCGGCGCGCGCGCACCTGCAGACCGTGGCGGACAGCTACCGGCTGTCGCGTGACGACGTCTCGGGCGCTTCGCTGCGCGCGATGCACAACACCGGCAAGGGCGCCATCGTCGCGACCTTCAACCAGACGGTGAACGGCATCCCGGTCTTCCGCAACGAGCTGAAGGTCATCATGGGCCAGGACCTGCGCCTGGTGGCCGTCAGCGGCTACCTGGCCCCGTCCGAGCTCACGCTCACCGCCCGCACGAAGTCGCGCGGCGCGTTCCAGCTGAGCGCGGCGGACGCGGTCTCCGGTGCGTTCAAGGACCTGACGGGCTCCGGCACGCAGGCCACCTCGTTCATCAACGCGGGCACGCAGGGCGACTACACCTACTTCGAGCTGTCCCCCGGCGCGAAGTCCACGCTGGCGCAGGACCTGGCCGTCCCGGCCCGTGCCCGGCAGGTGTTCTTCACGATGTCCGGCGCGCTCGAGCCCGCCTGGTACGTGGAGGTCAACGCCGGCCCGAAGGCGGCGCGCTCCAGCCAGTACTTCTCCTACGTGGTGTCGGCGGCCACCGGCGCGGTGCTCTTCCGCAACGACCTGACCGTGGACGCGGCGGGCACGCCCTTCACGTACAAGGTCTGGGCGGACACGACGTCTCCGTTCATCCCGGAGGACGGTCCCCAGGGCAACGACGCGACCCCGCACCCCACGGGCACGCGCGACGGCTTCCAGATCCCGCTGAACCGCCCGGCGCACGACATCACCCTGGCGAACAGCCCCTACAGCCAGAATGACCCCTGGCTGCCGGCCAACGCCACGCAGACCACGGGCAACAACGTGGACGCGTACGCGGACCTGTCCGCGCCGGACGGCTTCCAACCGAACAGCGCCGACATCCGCGCGGAGACGACCAGCGCCAACACGTTCGCGTACGTCTACGACACCACCAAGGCGCCGGGGTCCAGCCCCCAGCAGATCAAGGCCTCGGTGGTGAACCTGTTCTATGTGAACAACTTCCTGCACGACTGGTTCTACGACTCCGGCTTCGACGAGGCCTCGGGCAACGCCCAGTCGTACAACTTCGGCCGCGGTGGCGCGGAGAGCGACCCCATCCAGGCCCAGGCCCAGGACTACGGCGGCCGCAACAACGCGAACATGAGCACGCCGGCGGACGGTGCGTCGCCGCGCATGCAGATGTACGTGTTCGACGGTACGCCCGAGCTGTCCGTGACGGCGCCCGCCACCCTGGCCGGCGTCTACGAGGCCAGCTCCGCGGCCTACGGCAAGCAGGCGTACGACATGACAGGGGAGCTCAAGACTCCTCCGACCACCAACCCGCTAGGCTGCGCCGCGTTCGACGCAGGCTACTTCACCGGTAAGATCGCGCTCATCGACCGCGGCACGTGCAACTTCGTGGTCAAGTCGCTCTTCGCCCAGCAGGCGGGCGCGATCGCCACGGTCATCGTCAACAACGCGCCGGGCAGCCCCATCTCCATGGGTGGCAATGGCACGGATGACGCGAAGGTCACCACACCCTCGCTGATGATCACCCAGGCGGCGGGCGTCGCATGGAAGGCGGCGCTGGGCACCGGTCCGGTGAGCGTGAAGTTCCTGCGCGAACCGAACCAGGACCGCGACGGCACGCTCGACAACGGAATCATCGCCCACGAGTGGGGTCACTACATCAGCAACCGCCTCATCGGAAACGCCGCAGGCCTCAGCAACAACCAGGGCCGCTCGATGGGCGAGGGCTGGGGTGACTTCCACGCGATGCTGATGCAGGTGCGCGCGTCTGACGTGACCAAGCCCGGCAACAACCAGTGGCAAGGCGTCTACAGCACCGCCGGCTACGTTAGCAGCGGAGGCAAGAACCAGGGCTACTACTACGGCATCCGTCGTCTGCCCTACTCGACGGACATGAGCAAGAACGCCTACACGTTCAAGCACATCTCCAACTTCAACGCGCTTCCCGCCGACTCCACCTCGACGGACACGTCCATCAACAGCGAGGTCCACAACAGCGGTGAAGTGTGGGCCACGATGCTGTGGGAGTGCTACGCGAGCCTGCTGAACGCGCACCCGTTCCCGGAGGCGCAGGATCGCATGAAGCGCTACCTCGTCGCCGCCTACAAGGCGACGCCGAACGCGCCCACCTTCACGGAAGCCCGCGACGCGGTGCTGGCGGTGGCGCAGGCCAACGACCCGGCCGACTACAGCCGCTTCGTGGCGGCGTTCGCCAAGCGCGGCATGGGCTTTGGCGCCAAGTCTCCGGATCGCAATACGTTCGACCACCTGAGCGTGGTGGAGAGCTTCTCCACGGGCGGCAACCTGGAAGTCGTCAGCGTCCAGCTGGATGACAGCGTGAGCGGCTGCGACCAGGACGGCATCCTGGACGTGGGCGAGCAGGGTCGGCTCAAGCTCGTCGTGCGCAACACGGGCGGTGGCGGGCTGAGCGCCTTCACCGGCACGATCAGCACCTCCAGTTCCACGGCCACCCTGGCGTTCCCGGCGGGCAACACGGTGTCCGTCCCCGCCCTGTCGCGCGGCGCGCAGACCACCCTCTCCATCCCGGTGAGCCTCACCGCGGTGTCGGGTGCGAACGCTCGCGCGGGCCTGAAGGTCCTCTTCGACTCGACGGAGATTCCGACGGCGGCGAAGACGGTGACGTTCGACCCCCGCGTCAACTACGACAACGTGCCGGCCGTCAGCAACACGGAGAGCTTCGAGTCCGGCCTGTCTGCCTGGACGGTGTCGCAGAACCTCTCGTCCTCCGGTGACTTCACGCTGTCCGGCACGCCGGCCAACCAGTACGCGCACGGCCAGTCTCCGTCCTCCGCGGCGGAGATCACCCTCACCAGCCCCTGGATGACGGTGGACGAGGCGCAGGACTTCACCATCAGCTACAAGTACCGTCACTCCTTTGAGTACGACTTCGGCAGCACCAAGGCCGCCTACGACGGCGCGGTGCTGGAGTTCACGGTCGACGGCATCGACTGGATCGACCCCTGGGATCTGTACCCGGTGGTGGACGCGGATCCGGGCTATGTGGCCGCCATCCAGCTGGGCGGCCAGAACCCCATCGAGGGCCGCGCCGCGATGGCGCGGGTGAGCGCGGGCTTCCCGGCCTTCACGGCGGCGAGCATCGACTTCGGTGACTTCTTCCCCAGCCTGGGCCTGAAGAACGTGCGCTTCCGCTTCCGCGTCGCCTCCGACGTGGCCGTGGGTGGCTACGGTCTGGACGTGGATGACGTGAAGTTCACCGGCGCCACGGCCGTGTTCCCGTCGCAGGCCGACCAGGGCGCCACGCCCGGCGCTTGCAACGTGCGCCCGGTGGCCAACCCGGGCCCGGCGCAGGCCGTGGCCGAGGGTCGCATCGTCGGCGGCGTGTTCACGCGAACGACGGTCACCCTGAACGGCTCCGGCAGCTTCGATCCGGACGCCGCCCCGGGCTCCGTGCTCACCTACAACTGGACGCAGGTGGGCGGCTACACGCCGGTGACGCTGACCGGCGCGAACACCGCGACGCCGAGCTTCGTGGCGAACGTGGACTATGACGACGTGCTCACCTTCCAGCTCGTCGTCACCGACGCGGCTGGCAAGACGAGCTTCCCGAAGACGGTGGACGTCAAGATCACCAACGTGAACCAGGTGCCGGTCGCCGTTGCCTCCGCGCAGGCCTCGGTGGACGAGCGTGACCCCACGCCGGTCGTCCTGGATGCCTCGGGCTCGTCGGATCCGGACCCGCTCGACAACGGCACCCTGACGTACTCCTGGGCGCAGACGGGCGGCACGCCCACCGTGACGCTGACCAACGCCACCAAGGCGAAGGCCTCGTTCCTGGCGCCGGAAGTGACGGCGGACACGCAGCTGACCTTCACGGTCACCGTGACGGACAGCAGCGCCGCGAAGGCGACGAAGTCCGTCGCCGTGACGGTGAAGAACGTGGACCGCGCTCCGGTGGCCAACGCCGGCGCGGACATCGCCGCGGACGCTCGCTCCACGGTGACGCTGTCGGGCTCCGGCTCGGATCCGGATGGCACGGCGGTCACCTACTTCTGGGAGCAGAAGGTCGGCCCCACGGTGACCCTGACGGGTGCGGACACGGCGACGGCGAGCTTCACGGCGCCGGACGTCAGCGCCCCCACCGAGCTGACCTTCCAGCTCACCGTGTCCTCCGGTGGCCTGTCCACCACGGACCTGGTCAACGTCACGGTCCGCAAGGCGAACCGCCACCCGGTGGGCCAGGCTCCGGCCGCCATCGACGCGGACGAGGGCAGCAACGTGGAGCTGGACGCGTCCGGCATCACGGATCCGGATGGTGACGCCCTCACCTACGCCTGGATCCAGGTCGGTGGCCCCGCTGTGACGGCCACGGGCACGGATTCGGCCACGCTGAAGTTCACCGCGCCGGAGGTCCAGGTCGACACGGCCGTGGCCTTCAGCCTGACGGTGAAGGACTCGGACGGCGCCGTCGCCGGCCCGTTCGTCTACACGGTGAACGTGAAGCAGGTGAACCAGGCGCCGGTCGCCAAGGCCCGCATCATCTCGGCCGTGCGTCCCGGTGAGCTGGTGAAGCTCGACGCCTCCACGTCCACGGATCCGGACCACGAGGCGCTGACCTACGCCTGGGCCCAGACGGGTGGCCCGTCCGTGACGCTCTCTGGCGCCGACACCGCCGAGGCCAGCTTCACGGCGAAGAAGTCCACGAACGCGGAGAACTACACCTTCACCGTGACGGTGAAGGACGCGGCCGGGGCCTCCAGCACCGCCGAGGTGAAGGTCGCCGTGGCGAAGTACGAGGAGCCGGTGACGGAGCAGCCGAAGGATGATGGCGGCTGCTCCTCCACGGGCGGCTCCGTGGGCGGCATGGCGCCGCTGATGGCGCTGTTCGCGGCCATGGCGCTCTCGCGCCGTCGCAAGGCGTAGAGCGTCGTCCAGTCCTGAAGCCCTGAAGTAACGGGGGGCGGTCCTCACGATGAGGGCCGCCCCCTTCTTCGTTTCCACCGGGCATCCCCGGTGGCGGACGCGGTAGGCTCCCGCGCCTCATGGCACGCACGTTCCAGGTGGGAGACACCTTCACCCACGTCCGCCAGTGCGACCGGCTGAGGCCGGTGTATTACGCGGGCGCTTCCGGGGACTACAACCCCATCCACCTCGACCCGGAGGTGGGCAGACTCGCCGGCTTCAACGGCGTCATCCTCCAGGGACTCTGCACCCTGGGCTGGGCCGTGGAGGCCGTGGCCGTCTTCGTGGGCGACCCAGGCCTCGTGCGCCGCGTGAAGGTGCGCTTCTCCCGGCCCGTGCTGCCCGAGGACACCGTCACCTTCCAAGGCCGCGTCACCGCCGTCGCGGACGGACGGATGAGCACCGAAGTCACCGCCACCAACCAGCGCGGCGAGCCCGTCCTCCGGGGCGCCGTCGTGGAAACCTCGCTCGGATAGCCATGGCCCTGGACCCGAAATTCGTCGGCCGTGCCTACGGCCCCTTCACCTACGAGATTGGCCGGGAGAAGCTGCGCGAGTTCTCCCTCCTCCTCGGAGGCTCCGTGCCCTCCGCGGGCACCTTCGGCGAGCCCCCCGCCCATGTCAGCCCCCTGCTCTATTCGCGGGAAGCCGCGCAGGCGGGCCCCTACGGCGACATCATCGCCTTCCCCAGCTTCGCGGTGGTCTTCGCCATCCGCCCCTTCAGCGCCGCCATCGCGGACCCGGAGCTGGGCGTGGACCGCGTGCGGCTGGTGCACGGCGAACAGGAGCTGGAATTCCTGGGCGTGATGCGCCCGGGCGACGTGCTCACCACCACGGGCCACATCACCGAGCTGTATCGCAAGGCCGGGATGGACTTCCTCGTCGTCACCACGGAGACCCGCAACGCCAGCGGCGAGCCCGTGGTGCGCGGCGTGTGGACCGCTGTCATCCGCTCCGCGTGATGGCAGGCGCGGCCTACTCGCCGGGGGCGATGATGCCCTCGTCGAGCAGCTGCGCGAGGATGCGCGCGGTGTCCAGGCGCGACATGCCCGACAGCGCGAAGAGGTCGTCGAAGCTCACCGCGCCGTCGATTTGAGCGAGCACGAAGCCCGCGCGGTGGTCCAGGTTGAGCCAGATGATGTCGTCCGGCTGCAACCGCACGCGCGGCATGCGGTTCAGGTCGCCCAGGCGGGCCTCCAGCATGGACACCAGGATGCGCTCGCTGCGGTCGCGCAGCGCCTCCACGCGGGGATTCTCCGGCGCCAGGGACTGCGCCCGGCGCAGCAGCTCCACCGCGCCGGAGTGGTCGTCCAGCGACAGCAGGTCCTCCGCTCCCCGGAGCAGGCTCTCCACCTCCGAGCCCTCGGGCAGGACGCCCACGGGCACGAAGGTCTCCGGGAGGCCGAACTCCTGCGTGCGGTGGGCCTCCGCGATGAGGTCCAACGCGTCGCCTCGCGTCCCCGTCCCCTCCGGCAGGCTCACCGAGTCGCGCAGCGGCTCCACGGGGCTGGGCGACGACGGGCCCACCCATGCCCCCCAGTCCGCTTCCTGGTCGGGGGCCGCGAGGTTCCACCCGGACTCCCCGGGCCCCGGGTTCGCGCCCGCGGTCTCCGGAGCGCCGTCCCGCCCGAGGAGCCGGCGCGCGCGCGCGTTGTCCGGGTCCAGCTCCAGGGCCCGGACGAACAGCTTCTCCGCGCCGGCCATGTCGCCACTCAGTCGCAACAGCAACCCGGCTTCGACCAGCGCCTTGGCCCGGAGGGCGTTCATGGGCTACCTCCCCGGTGTTCCGCGCGGTCCGGCCGAGCGCAGCAGCGGCAGGCTCTGGGCGAGCGCCTCGCAGGCCCGGGTGAGCGCCCCCACGTCCTCGGCGGCGCGCGCCTGGCGCGCGTGGGCCAGGGCGGCCTCCGCTTGGGCGACGACGTCGGGGGACAGCCCTCCGGCCCCGGGCAGGAGCCGGACTCGGGAGAGCGCGTCCACCAGGTCACGGGCCAGGATGTCCAGCTCCACGCGCTTCGACTTCAGCTCTTCCGTGTTGCGCGCCGCCACCAGCCAGTCGCGCTGCTCGTCCATGATGCGGCGCAGCTCGTCCTCGGTGAGGCCGCTGGAGGCGGTGACGGTGATGGACTGGCGCAGGCCCGTGTCGCGGTCCCGCGCGGAGACGGAGACGATGCCCTCCGCGTTGATGTCGAACGTCACCTCGATCTCCACCTGTCCGCGCGGCGCCTCGCGCAGGCCGGTGAGGAGGAACTCCCCCAGGAGCTCGTTGTGGTGCGCCAGCTCGTGCTCGCCCTGGAGCACCATGATCTTCACCGTGCGCTGGAAGTCCTTGGAGGTGGCGAACACCTCCGTGGCGGACGTGGGCACGGTGGTGTTGCGCGGAATCAGGCGGCGCACGTAACCGCCCGCGATCGCCACGCCCATGCTCTGGGGGGTGACGTCCAGCAGCAGCAGCTCTCCCTCCTGGGCCACCAGGGCGTGCGCCTGGATGGCGGCGCCCAGGGCCACCACCTCCTCGGCGTGCACGCCCTTGCAGGGCTCGCGGCGGAAGTACTGGCGCACCTGATCCACGATGCGAGGCATGCGCGACATGCCCCCCACGAGGATGACCTCCTTCAGCTCCGAGGGGCGCACCTTCGCCTCGCCCAGCACCTCCGACGTGATGCCCACCAGGCGCTCGCCCAGGTCCGCCGTCAGGTCCTCCAGCTTCTCTCGGGTGAGCGTGCTCTGCAGGTGCAGCGCGGCGCCTCCGCCCGGCGGGGTGCAGATGAAGGGCAGGTGCAGCTGCGTCTCCTTCACCGACGACAGCTCCACCTTCGCCTTCTCCGCGGCGTCCTTCAGCCGCTGGAGCGCCATCCGGTCCTTGCGCAGGTCGATGCCGTGTTCCTTGGCGAAGCCGAAGACCATCCACTCGATGATGCGGTGGTCCCAGTCCTCGCCGCCCAGGAAGGTGTCCCCGCCGGTGGCCACCACGTCGAAGATGCCGTTGTTGATCTCCAGCACCGACACGTCGAAGGTGCCGCCGCCCAGGTCCAACACGGCGATCTTCCCGTTCACCGTGCGCCCGAAGCCGTACGCCAGCGCCGCCGCGGTGGGCTCGTTGATGATGCGCAGGACCTCCAGCCCCGCGATGCGGCCCGCGTCCTTGGTGGCCTGCCGCTGCCCGTCGTTGAAGTAGGCGGGCACGGTGATGACGGCCTGGGTGACGGGCCGGCCGAAGTGCGCCTCCGCGTCCGCCTTCAGCTCCGCGAGGATCATCGCGCTGACCTCCGGGACGGCCAGGTCGCGGCCCGCCAGCCGGATGCGCACGTCGTCGTGCTGGCCGCACACCACCTGGTACGTCAGCGCGCGCAGCGCGTCCTGCACCGGGTGCGAGGAGAACTTGCGGCCGATGAGCCGCTTCGCCGCGGACACCGTGTCCTGCGGGTTGGTGATGGCCTGGCGCTTGGCGATGCCGCCCACCAGGCGCTTGCCGTTCTTCGACACCGCCACCACGGACGGAGTGAGGGGGGCGCCGGTGCGGTTCTTGATGATGAGGGGCTGACCGTCCTGCACGGTGGCGACGAGGCTGTTCGTCGTCCCCAGGTCGATGCCAATCAGCGGTTCGGGCTCAGCAGCCATGGGGACGCATGCACCTCACGAGAACGTCCAACGCAGCTTCTTGAGGGCCGCGCGGGCCTCGGCGTTGTCCGGATCCAGGCGCACGGCCTCCTCGAAGTGGTGCTTGGCCTGCTTCTTCTGCCCCGCGACCAGGAGCACCTGCGCGAGCAACAGCTGGTAGTCCGCCCGGCCGGGCTTCAGCTCCACCGCGCGCTGCGCGAGCGCCCGCACCTCCTGCGGATCCTGCGCCAGCTCACGCCCCACGCGCGCGGCCTGATAGGAGGCCTCCGGGTGGTCCCCGTTGAGCGACACGGCCAGCTTGTAGGCCGCCTGCGCGCCGCTGAAGTCCCCTCGCATCTCCAGCTCCTGCCCCCGCTCCACCTCGGTCTGGGCGCGGTGCAGGTCGTGCTTGCGGCGCGCGTCCACCAGGAGCGAGGCGACCTCGCGGTTCTTCGGATCCAGGCCCAGGACGTGGTTGAAGTCCTGGTAGGCCCGCTCGAAGTCCCCGCGCGCGGTGGCCGCCTTGCCCCGGGCGATGAGCTCCGTGAGCTTGTGGCTGCGCGCCATGTACGGGTGGCGCGCGAAGCGGGCCTGCCGCTCGGCTCGGCGGGCCTCGGACTCCGGGTCCTCCGGGGCGGGCGGAGGGGGCTCGGCGGGAGGCGGCGGGGTGACGGCCGCGAAGGACTCCGCCGTGGGACGCCGGCCCGGAACCGGGGGCGCGGGAGGGGCCGGGCGCGCGGCCTGCGGCGGAGGGGCGGCCTGCGGCGGGGCCGCGGCGGGCGGGCGCGGCGGCTCCTGGCGACTGAGGGCGTTGTGGGCGTCGGTGAGGCGCTTGAAGATGCGCTCCAGCCGCGCGCGGAAGCTGCCCAGGTTCTTGCCGAAGTAACGGTCCGGGTGGAAGCGGCGGGACGCGTTGTAATAGGCCTGCTTCACCTCCTGCGCGGTGGCGCCCCGGGGCACGCCCAGCACGGCGTGGTGGTCCATCCCGTCCAGCGAGCGCTCCAGGTCGATGATCTCGCGCTTCTGCTCGGGCTCCAGGTCCACTTCCTCGGCCATCGCGGCATCCAGCGAGGGCGCGGCGGGCGTGGCGCGTTGCACCACGCGGGCCGGGACGATGGCGCCCTTGGCGCGCAGGGAGAGCAGCACGGCGATGGTGCGGGCCTCGCCCAACGACGAGCGGGACAGCACCGCGTCGATGCGTTCGACGCGGCCCACCAGCGCCAGCACCGAGCCCTCCTCCGGACTGAGGTGGAGGCGGGCCGGATCCAGGTGGGGCACGGTCGCGATGTGGTCGGTCCTGCCCCCCAGGCCGACGATGGGGTTGGGCGCGCTCAAGGTCACACGTTCCGGAGGCTGGCGAATCCCCAAGTGTAGGTGTCCGGGAAGCAGGGCGTCAATCTTCCCGGGTCCATCATGCCCCTCCCCCTTCTACAGAGAGGCCAATACACGCTGGAGGATGCCCAGCGCTTCGTCCAGTTCGTTCTGGGAGATGATGAGCGCCGGGGCGAAGCGCAGCGTGACTTCGCCCGCCGAGTTCACCAGCAGTCCGGCATCGCGCAGCTTCGCGATGACGGGGGCCACCTCCCGGTCCAGCTCGATGCCCAGGAGCAGGCCGCGGCCTCGCACGGCCTGGATGCGGCCCTGCGGCAGGGCGGCCTGGAGCGCCCGGGCGCCGGCGAGGAAGTGCTCTCCCTTGGCCTGCACCTCCGCCAGCAGGCCGGGCTGCCGCAGCAGCCGCAGCACCACGTTGGCGGCGGCGGCGGAGACCAGGTTGCCGCCGAAGGTGGTGCCGTGGGTGCCGGGCGTCAGGCTCCTGGCCAGTTCCTCGCGGCACAGCATGGCGCCCATGGGCAGGCCGTTGCCCAGGGCCTTGGCGACGCTGATGGCGTCCGGCTGGATGCCGTCGTGCATGAAGCCAAAGGGCAGGCCGGTGCGCCCCATGCCCGTCTGCACCTCGTCCACGAGCAGCAGCAGGCCCTGCTCGTCGCACAGCGCGCGCAGGCCCTGGAGGAAGCCGGGGGGCGCCATGCGCACGCCGCCTTCGCCCTGGATGGGCTCCACCAGGATGGCGGCGGTGGCGGGGCCCACGGCGCGGCGCACCGCCTCCAGGTCGCCGTAGGGCACGTGCTTGAAGCCCTGGGGCAGCGGCTCGAAGCCGACGTGGTACTTCGGCTGGCCGGTGGCGGTGACGGTGGCCAGCGTGCGGCCGTGGAAGCTCTTCTCGAAGGAGAGGACCTCGTAGCGCTCCGGCGTACCCCGGTCCTTCATCACCTTGCGCGCGAGCTTGAGGAGCGCCTCGTTGGCCTCCGCGCCGGAGTTGCAGAAGAACGCGCGCGGCAGGCCCACCCAGTCGGTGAGCTGCGCGGCCAGGTCGATCTGCGGCTGCGAGTAGAAGACGTTGGACACGTGCCAGAGCGTGTCCAGCTGCGCCTTCGCCGCCGCGACCACCTCCGGGTGGCAGTGGCCCAGGGCGCACACCGCGATGCCGCCGATGCAGTCCAGGTACGCCTTGCCATCCGCGTCCCACACCCGGGTGCCCTGCCCACGCACCAGGGCGATGGGCTGCTGCTTGTAGTTCTGCAGCAGGTGCTGCTTGGCCTTCTGGATGAGGGTGTCGTTGCCAGGAGGGGTGGACGCGGGAGACGGCGACGGTTGCGGCAAGGTGGTGTACCTCACGATTCTTGGGTGACGCGGTGGGACAACGCGGCGCACGCTAGCGCGCTAGAGGATGTAGCGCGACAAGTCCTCGTCCTGGACGATGGCGGCCAGGCGGTCGCGCACATAGGCGCCGTCCACCTGGAAGTCGCGCGGGCCCAGTTCGCTGGCGGTGAAGGACACCTCGTCCAGGAGCCGCTCCAGCACGGTGTGCAGCCGGCGAGCGCCAATGTTCTGCGTGCGCTCGTTGGCCTGCTGGGCGATGCGGGCGATCTCCGCCACGGCGTCTTCCGTGAAGGACAGGCGCACCCCTTCCGTGGCGAGCAGCGCGGTGTACTGGCGCATGAGCGAGTTCTTCGGCTCGCGCAGGATGCGCACCAGGTCCTCACCGGAGAGCGCCTCCAGCTCCACGCGGATGGGGAAGCGGCCTTGGAGCTCCGGGATGAGGTCCGCCGGCTTGGAGACGTGGAAGGCGCCCGCGGCGATGAAGAGCATGTGGTCCGTCTTCACCTGGCCGTACTTGGTGTTGACGGCGGAGCCCTCCACGATGGGCAGGATGTCGCGCTGCACGCCCTCGCGCGAGACGTCCGGCCCCCCGCCGCCCTTGCCACCCTCGCGGCTGGCGATCTTGTCGATTTCGTCGATGAAGACGATGCCGCTGGACTCGGCGCGCAGCACGGCCTCGCGCTGGACGCGGTCCGGATCCACCAGCTTCTGGGCCTCCTCCGCGCGCAGCACCTGAAGCGCCTCGGGCACGCGCAGGCGGCGCTTCCGGGTGTTCTTCATGCCCGGCATGTTCTTGAACAGGTCCTGGAGGTTGACGCCGATCTCCTCCATGCCCTGGCCACTGAAGTTGCGCATGAACGTGGGCGAGCTCTCGCTCGTCTCCACCTCCACGGTCTGATCATCCAGCGTGCCGGCGCGCAGCTGGGCGCGCAGCTTCTCCCGCTCGCTGTCTCCCAGTGGCGAGGGCGTAGGCGCCGGCGGCGGGGAGAAGCCGAAGGGCGGCGACGAGGGGGTGCGCGACTGGCCGCCGTTCTTGAGCAGGTCCATCAGCCGGTCCTCGGCCAGCTCCTCCGCGCGCGGCTTGACCTTCTCCGTCTCCTCTTCGCGCACGAGCGCGATGGCGGCCTCCACGAGGTCGCGGATCATCGACTCGACGTCGCGGCCCACGTAGCCCACTTCGGTGAACTTGCTGGCCTCCACCTTGACGAAAGGGGCCTGGGACAGCTTCGCCAGGCGGCGGGCGATCTCCGTCTTCCCCACGCCGGTGGGGCCGATCATGATGATGTTCTTCGGATAGATTTCATCGCGAAGGTCATCGGAAACCTGCTGGCGGCGCCACCGGTTGCGCAGGGCGATGGCCACTGCGCGCTTGGCGTCGTTCTGGCCGACGATGTAACGGTCCAGCTCGCTGACGACCTCGCGAGGCGTGAAGGCGGACAACTTGCGCGATTCGGCCACGGGGCGGTCCTCTCAGAGCTCTTCGTAGGTGACGTTGGAATTGGTGTAGACGCAGATGTCCGCGGCGATGGCCATGGACTGCGAACAGATGTCGCGGGCCGACATCTGGGTGTTCGCCAGCAGGGCGCGCGCGGCGGACAGGGCGTAGTGGCCCCCGCTGCCCACGGCGGCGATGCCGTGGTCGGGTTCGATGACGTCGCCCGCGCCGGAGAGGATGAACGTCTTCTCCCGGTCCGCGACGATGAGCAGCGCTTCCAGGCGGCGGAGGAAGCGGTCGGTGCGCCAGTCCTTGCCCAGCTCCACGCAGGCGCGCGCCAGGTTCTTCTGGTGCTCCTTGAGCTTGGCTTCGAAGCGCTCGAAGAGCGTGAAGGCGTCCGCGGTGCTGCCAGCGAAGCCGGCGAGCACCTGCCCCTCGCCGATGCGGCGCACCTTGCGCGCCGTGTTCTTCATGATGGTCTTGTCGAGACTGACCTGACCGTCGCCCGCGATGACGACCTTCCCTTCGCGGCGGACGCAGAGGATCGTGGTGCCATGGAACATGACCGGGGGTTTAACAAGACCGACCGGCCCCCACCCGTAAAAACGGCCTGGCTGTCCGCTCCCTCACCCTGGGACGGGGGTTCAGGTCGCGGTCGCCTTCATCCATCGTCCCACCAGCTTCACGAGGGCGGCCTTCTTCGCCTTCGCGGTCTTCGCGTCAGGCAGCGTGACGACGCCCCGGTCCGGAGCCAGCCACTCCACGAGGGCCGAGTCGTCCTCGAAGGCGAAGCCCTTCGAGTCCTTCACCTTCGCGCCCCGGTGCAGGATGACCTGGAAGATGCCCTTGGGGGCCAACCGGAACGTCACCCGGTCGTCACCTGAGTGGACGAAGCTGGGGGCCTTCCACTTGATGCGCTCGGTGATGGCCGCGTCGGAGGCCAGGATGGCGGCGCGCACGGCTTCGATCTCCGCCTTCAGCGGGTGTTCGAGTGCCGCCATGTACTCGTCGACATCGTTGCTCGTGGTCGCCATCCCCGGTCCTTTACGATTGGGCCTCCGCGGAGCTTACCAGTCCGACTTTCGCCCCCTGTGCCGATCTTCCAGGGACGAGAACATCACTCACGGACAGGCAAGTCGCGTGCGCGGACTCTTTACAGGACCTCCTCAGGAAGACAGTGCAGGACTACGGTGGCGCGCTTCATCACAGGTCAGACGTTGCGCAGTCCCCGTGTCGCAAGCAGACCTCGACCCTCGGTGCGCAGGGCAGCCTCTCCTGCTCAAGTGGTTCGATGCCGTCGCCATGGGCCACCTGCTGAATCACGTTCGGCATCCCAGTCCGATGGGAGATCGCGGACCTCATTCAGCGTCGGATCATTCTCGAAGAGGTGATTGATCCCAACGACCCGGGGGTGCTCATCCTCAGCGTGGCTACCTCCACAGAGGAACTGCCAGTCACCATCGCCCCGAGACACCAGCAGCACATGGTGAGTCTTTTGAAACACATGCGAACAGACGTAGGCCGGAGTCTCGGACTCGCTCATGACTTCCCCTCCCCAGGCGACCTGGCCCATTCCTGCCTCAAGATCGGCTCTTCACAGTCAACCAACCCGGCAGTCATGGCTCCGGCAACGTACCGCCGCACCTCCCCAAGAGAGACACCCCCTGGGACATTCACCGCCACCACCCCATGTGCAGCGTCAAACTCAGTCGAGCAACCCAACCGCTTCAACTCCCCCACAACCCCCACAAGACTCATGCGATCATAAACAATCAGCCGCAGCAATGAGTTCCCAGATTCACGCCTCGTCGCCCGATACCACAAGCGCCCGTCCTCCTCCTCTACCTCGATCGAATCCCCGAGCGTCGCACCTCTAAAAAAGAATGGGATATTATCGAGCACGAACAGCCCGCCCCCAACAGGAGTGCACCACAGACTCTCCGTTCCAACAGGAGGATATCCGTCCTCATCCTGTTCAAGACGGAAAAACACCTTTCGACGTCCACTCATGACCATTGACAATTGTCATCCCCTACCTGATTACAATCCCCTCACAAGCCTTGCCGTGGAAACTCCACTGCGATTCTTCGCGAGCTGGAGAGGCGCAAGCCACCCACGGGCCTCAAACACATCACCAAGCGAAGAATCATGACTCGAATCGATGAAGCACAAATGCCACTTCGTTCCCGGCTTCTCTGACGATATGGGTCAGTATTCGCGAGGTTCCCGGGGGAATCCGAAGCTCCAGTCCCGGCGCAAGTTCTGCACGCAGAGCACTGTCCACGATGACATATGACTCATCACGGATCGTCATCACCAGCCGCTCCACGACGAAATGAGCATTTGCCTCAAAGGAAAGTGCAGCATCGACCAAACACTCTTCAGCAGGCGAACAGGTCCACCTGACGATTGCCGGACAGTCAATCCGCTCAACAACAGTTGTCCGCAGCGGCTCATCACCCAAGACCAAAACCTCACCCCAGTCTCGTTTGAGCACGCCCGCGTAACCGTCGATGGCGCATGCATCGCGGTAATCATCACAAGCCGTCCCAGTCCAACGTGACCTCATCGAACCGGGCAGCATCACAAGCGGTCCCCCCATCGATTCGACCCAGCTACGCGGCTGCGACTTCATGTCCTGTCCTACCCAGCTTCCCAGCGAATGGTTGGCGACAAAGAGCGGCCGGGAAATCCAACGCAACTCCACGGACTGCTCTTGCAACTCAAATCCGGGACAGAGATCCGAGCATCGGAAAGACTCTCAAGCCCACACAACCTCACGCGCGCGGGTGCGCCGCGTCGTAGACCTCTTGCAACTGCTCGAAGGTCACGTGGGTGTACTTCTGCGTGGTGGACAGGCTCGCGTGGCCCAGCAGTTCCTGGATGCTGCGGATGTCCGCGCCGCCACCCAGCAGGTGCGTGGCGAATGAGTGGCGCATCGCGTGCGGGCTCACCTTGCGCGCCAGCGCCAGCCGCAGCACGTACGCATCCAGGTGCCTCGCGATGCTCCGGGGCGTCAGCCGGCCACCCCGGAAGTTGAGGAACAGCGCGTCCGGGTCCTGCCCCGCATGCACCGTGGCCAACAGCTCGCCGCGCCTCGCGAGGTACGCCTCCAGTGACTGGATGGACTTCGCGTTGAGCGGCACCAGCCGCTCCTTGCTGCCCTTGCCCATCACCCGGACGATGCGACTGCTCCGGTCCACGCCCAACGTCGACAGACCGCACAGCTCGCTGATGCGCAGGCCGCCGCCGTACAGCATCTCCAGGATGGCCTTGTCACGCAGCCCCAACACCGTGTCCAGGTCCGGCATGTCGAGGATGGCGAACACCTCCTCCACCGGCAGCACCTTGGGCAGTGACTTCGGCAGCTTCGGACTCTTCACCAGCTTGGCGGGACTGGCCGGCAGCAGCTTCTGCCGCACGAGGTACTTGTAGAACGACTTGATGCTCGCCAGCCGCCGCGCGCGGCTCGTGGGCGCATGGTCCACGCTCAGCGTTCCCAGGTAGCCACGGATGGCCGCGTGCGTGCCCGCGAGCAGCGACAACTTCATCCGCTCCACCAGGTAGCGCTCATAATCCACCAGGTCGATGAGGTAGTTGCGCACCGTGTGAGGGGACGCGCCCTTCTCGCCTTCCAGGTGGATCTTGAACTGCTCCAGCAGCGGGGACAGAGGGGACATGGTCGGGGAAGCCTAGGGGCCTCCCCGAGCCTCGCAAGATTCGCGTCGCTCCGCGAGCAGGTCCTACTTCGCGGGCGCCGGAGCAGGCACGGCCGCCGGAGCCGCCCCCGAGGGCGCGGGCGCACCCGGCAGCGCGGATGGCACCAGCTTCGGCAACAGCACCCGGCAGGCGTCCTCGGACAGCCAGTGGTACGTGCACAGCCACTCCGTCACGGGCACCCGCACCTGCCAGCCCAGGATGAAGAGGATGGCCAACGTGAGGCCGAGGCGTGCCCCCATCGACATGCCCTCGCTCTCGTCGTCGTCCTGCGTATGGCGCAGCGCACCTCGCACCAGGTCCGCGCGATCCACTCGCGCCCCCTTGGGCAGCTTCGGACGACGGGTGATGAGCGTCGCCACGCCGCGCGTGAGCATCAGCCGATCATTCAGCGCCCAGCCCGACCCCTCCAGGAGCAACGCCAGGTTGCGCCGCCGCAGCTTCAGCCACCCGAGCAGCCCCGCGGGCGCCATCACCACGATGGCCAGGATGGTCGCCGCGGTGATGACGTCCACCAGCGTCAGCGACTTCACCTGCGTGAGGATGAACGCCAGCGACGACCCCAGCGCCGCGAACGCGATGCCGCCCGCCGCGAGCACCCCCGCCAGACCTCCTCCCGCGGGAGCCGCCGCGGGTGCCGCCGCCGCGGGCGCCGCCACGGGTGGGGGCGCGGTCACCGTCTGCTTGTAGCCAGCCTCCAGTGATGAATCGAACTCCTTCTCCCCGGACGCGGCCAGCCCCTCCACCTTGCTGGTGATGAACGCGCCGATGCGCATGAACGGCATCGTCATCGACTCCCAGAGCGACACGGGCTGGCGGATGATCTGCGTGACGATGGCGTCGCTCTCCTTCCCGTCCACGTCGTAGAACACGCCGCGCTTGCCCACGACGAGGTCCGTGCTGCGGCCAGCGGTGACCGGGACCGCCACCTCGTAGCCGTCCGCGCCGTCCCTCGGCATCACCTTCACGTAGAGGATGCAGGTGGTGCCCTGCCCCGTCAGCGCCGAGTGCGCCGCGCGATCCGTCACCAGCACCGACAGCGTGTACTTGCGGCCGCCGAGGATGAGCGTGCCCCGCTCCATCAGCGCCCGCCGCTTCGGCAGGTACAGGCTGGGCATGCTGATGAAGTTGTTGGCGAACAGCAGCAACCAGCGCTGGTACAGCACCAACCGCTCCAGCTCCGCGATGACGTCCAGCGTGGGCTTGAGCGACAGGTCCTCCCGGCTCGCCGCCTCCAGCGCGTCCAGATCCTCGTCCGACACCGCGCCCAGCGTGTCCGCCACCGTGTGCAGCGGGCTCGCGTCCCGCTTCGCCTGCCAGCCGAGGATGGCCTCCGACTTCGACGACAGCTCCCGCCATGCGGTGTCCGTCAGCTTCACGCCATCTCCCAGGAGCGGCGTCGCCACTTCCTGGTGGAAGGCCTCCAGCTTCTCGTAGCCAGCGCCCCGGAACAGCCGCGCCCACACCAACACGCCGGACGCATCCGGCGGCGCGATGGGCAGCTCGCCCGCCGCCTTCCCCAGGGCCCCCAGGTCGCCCAGCGCACCCTCCACCCGGTCCGCGCGCAGGCGCAGGTTGGCGGCGGCCTCTGGCTGCGCGGCCACCAGCCTGCACTGCATGAAGTAGCCATCCAGCAGCGGCGCCACGTCGTGGACCCGCTTCGCCTGCTCCAGGCTCACCGTGCCCCAGGTGAACACCGCGTCCTTGCCGGACAGATGCGTCAGCAGCGCGGCGCGCTCCTCGCGGAAGCGCTTCACCAACCCGACGTCCACTCCCGCGAGGCCCGCGCGGTTCGTCACCTGCGGGAACGCCGCGATGATGGACTGCGCCAGGGGCCGCAGCCGCTCCGGCAGCGACACCGGCGCGACCAGGCCGTCGCCGTTCTTGCCCGCGTCACGCAGCGCCTTGTCGCTGGTGCGCAGCTGCTCCAACGACAGCCGCGTGGCGTCAGGCGCCTGCAACGTGCGCAGCACCAGCTCCGCCGCGCCCCGGAGGTTGTCCGCGGTGTCGGAGAGCGCCGCGAGCTCCAACACGTCGCTGCCCGCGTCCGCCCCCTTGCGGTCCTTCAGCCGCGCCGCCGTCCAGTCCACGGCGCCTCGCAGCTCCTCCACCCGGATGCGGCGGTTGCCATCCGCGTCCATCAGCGCGAGGAAGCGCGGATCACACGCGATGCCCTCCATGGGGCACGCGAGCGCCATCCACTGGGTCGCGGGGATGCGCACCGCTTCGGTGAGGGTGTTGAAGTCAGGGATGTCGACCTGGAGCGAGCCGCCATAGCGGCGATAGACGAGGGGTGCCATTCGGCACGCGAAGACAGCACACCCCGCCCACCGGTGCACGCATCAACCACCGGCCCAGCGCGAAGGACGGAAGACCCGGCGGGCCCTCCGTCCCCGGGGCCCCTACTGCGCCGTCGCGATGGCGCTGTACACGCCGGGGCTCTGCCCCTGGCCGATGATGTAGACAGCCCTCGCGTCGTCCTTGCCGGCGAAGTACGCGGGAACCTGCACGCCCTGGTCGAGCGTCTTCCGCGCCCCCGACTTCACGTCATAGATGGCCACGTCGTACGTGTCCGAGTCCATGCGCGCATACGTCGCGAGCACGCGCGAACCGTCGTCGGAGACCTTGTAGCTGAAGATGCCCTGCAGCCACGTCTTCGCCTCCGCCTGCTTCTCCCCCAGGTCCAGCGCCTTGAAGTCGCACGCGCGGCCGTTGCGGATGCAGTTGGTGCGGAACACCACCGCGCCGTTGTTCGGCGTGAAGCCGTAGCCGAACACGCCCGGCTGCACCTTCTCCGCCTTCTCCTGGCCGAGCGCGTACAGCATCAGGTCCACGGAGAACACCGGCTTGAGGAAGCGCGACAGGAACGCGACGTAGCGGCTGTCCGAACCCCACACGAAGTTGGGCACCCGGTCCCCCACGCGCTTCGGCGCGCCATCCGGCAGCGACGCGACGCCCAGCGAGCCCGCGCGCGACGGCTGATCATACCGCTCCAGGAAGCCCACCGCCTTCGAGTCCGGCGCGAAGGCCATCTCCTCCACAGCCTCGCCCACCTTGCGCCCCGCACCGCCGGACGATGGGCCCACGTACAGGTCGCCCAGCTGCTCCGGCTTGCCGTTCTCCGTGCGCGCCAGCCACTGCCCATCCGGAGAGAAGCCGAACACCTTCGTGCCCACCGCGAGCTTCTGCCCCTTCAGCGCGGGCACCTCCGCGAGGTACAGATCATACATCCCCCGCACGGCCTCGCTGCGCACCTGGTACGCCACGCGCTTGCCGTCCGAGGACACCTGGTAGTCACCCACCTGATCCGCCAGCTTGCGCGGGGGCTCGCTCGCGCCCACCGTCACCGCCGCCAGACCGCCCGCGGCCGACAGCCTTCGCTTGAAGAGCAGCGTCTTGCCGTCCGGGGTGAACTGCGCGGTGCTCACCTCTCCCGCCACCGTCTGGAAGGGGCCGTTCGGCAGGGGGCCCAGCTTGAGCGCGCCCGCGTCGACGAACGCCACGTTCACGCCATCCGGAGACGGCAGCAGGTACGTCACCGCGGAGCCCAACGTCACAGGCTCCGCCGCCGCGTCCGCCATGGCCAGCACGTGCAGCTCTCCGGACTGCGAGGCCGGGTTGTAGCCCGTCACGTAGAGCAGGTGCTTCGAGTCCTGGGAGAACAACAGGCTGCCCGGCACGTTCGTCACGCCATCGCCCAGCTCCCTCGGCTTCCCGCCCGCCACCGGCACCACGTACAGCGTGCCCACCAGCATCTGCGGCGGGATGCCATCCAGCCGGGGCTTCTGCCCGTTGAGCAGGTACGTGGCGAACTGCCCGTCCGGTGAGAGCCGCAGGTCCGCCGCGCGACCCGCCGCGAGCAGCTGACCCTGCCCTCCCACCACCGCGGTGCCCTTCGCCGCGCTGCGGACCGTGTCGCCCTTCGCGGCGCTGCGCTGGGACGGCGCGCTTCCATCCTCGCCCTTCTTGCACCCCGTCACCGCCAGCAGGGCCGCCAGGCCCACCATGCCGATCCGCTTCATGCGCTCGTCTGTCCTTCCGTCTGGGCCGAAACGCCCGCGTGTGGCAGCCAGGCCACCAGGTCCTGCTTCGCCCGCGCCGAATAGGCCGCGCGCTTGTCCGCCTTCTTCATCCGCCCCGTCAGCGGCGGGAACAGCCCGTAGATGACGTTGGTGGGCTGGTGCGGATGGTCCGGCGGGTGCGCCTCTCCCGTCAGGTGCCGGTACAGCGAGCCCAGCGCCGTCGTCGCCGGAGGCGGCACGAACGCGCCTCCCGTCAGTCGCGCGTGGATCGCCAGCGCCACCAGGTAGCCGCATGCCGCGCTCTCCACGTAGCCCTCCACCCCCGTCACCTGCCCCGCGAAGAACACCCGCCGCTCCGTCTTCAACGACAGGTCCTCCGCCAGCAGGCGGGGCGAGTCGATGAACGTGTTGCGGTGGATCTGCCCCATCCGCAGGAACTCCGCATTCTGGAGCCCCGGGATGCACGTGCCGAAGATGCGCTTCTGTTCACCCCACGTCAGACGCGTCTGGAAACCCACCATGTTCCACGCCGTCCCCGCCCGGTCCTCCATGCGCAGCTGCACCACCGCGTACGGATCCATCCCCGTGCGCGGGTCCTTCAGGCCCACGGGCTTCATCGGCCCGAAGGCCAGCGTCTCGTCGCCGCGCTCCGCCATCACTTCGATGGGCAGACATCCTTCGAAGTATTTCGGTTCCTCGAAACTGTGCGGCACGACCTTCTGGCCCGCCTTCACCTCCTGGACGAAGCGGTGGTACTCCTCCTTCGTCATGGGCAGGTTGAGGTAGTCATCCCCGCCGCCCTTGCCGTAGCGGCTCTGGCGGAACGCCACCCCCATGTCGATGGAGTCTCCGGACAGGATGGGCGCGATGGAGTCGTAGAAGTAGAGCTTCGTGCCGACGTGACGCTCCAGGTCCTGGGTGAGCGCCTCCGACGTCAGCGGCCCCGTCGCCACCACCACCACGCCGTCCTGCGGCAGCCGCTCCACCTCCCCCGCCACCATCTCCACCCCCACGCCGGACTGGAGCCGGGTGGTGATCTCCCGCGAGAAGCCCTCGCGCTCCACCGCCAGCGCGTCACCCGCGGGCACGCGGTGGAGATCCGCGCTGCTGAGCACCAACGAGCCCAGCGCACGCAGCTCCGCGTGCAGCAGGCCAATGGCGCTCTCCGGGTTGTCCGACCGCAACGAGTTGCTGCACACCAGCTCCGCGAGCGTGTCCGACTTATGCGCGGGAGAACGCTTGTGCGGCTTCATCTCCCGCAGCACCACCGGCACGCCGCGCCGCGCGAGCTGGTACGCGCACTCGGTGCCCGCCAGGCCCCCGCCAATCACCGTCACCCGCTGCTGCTTCACGTCCGACATGCATGCCTCCGGGCCCCGCGGTCCCCGGGTGCCCCAAGCAGGTCCTGTTAGCAGGAAGGCCGCGCCCTTTCACGCCCGCCCGCCTGCCCTGCGTCCCACCATGCGTGCGGACTGGGAGGTGAGGTTTCCCCACCTGTGTTCGAACCCTAGGTTTCTCGCGGTCTTCGCTCGGGACGGCACCGCGTCCGGGCAAGCACCCTTCAACCGCGAACCTGGGATGGGAGTCACGCAGCCATGAGCCGAACCGACGACTTGTTGAAGATCCGGGGCCTGCTTCAGGAACGCCGCCGTTCGACCGAGGCCGCCCAGGCAGGGGCTCGCCGGGAGCTGGCGGCCCTGAAGGACCAGGAGCGCGATCCCGAGTACGAGGAGCAGGCGCAAGCGGAGCTGGCGGACTACACGCTCTCCACGCTCATCGAGGCGCAGCGCCGGGAGATCATGCTCATCGACGCGGCGCTCAGCCGCATGGACAACGACGTGTTCGGCGAGTGCGTGGACTGCGGCAATGAAATCTCGCTGGACCGCCTGGAGGCCATGCCCTTCGCGATCCGCTGCGAGCAGGACGCCGCCGAGCATGAGCAGGAGACGCGAGAGGCCGCGCGGCACGTCGGCAGCCTGTCCCTCTAGCGAAGCCGTCCAGCGCTCCCCCGTGCCTCCATCCCGCGCGGGGGAGCGGTGTGTCTGGCGCCCGGAAGGGCGCACGCAAGGGGCCTACTCCGCGTCGCGCTGGAGCACGATGAAGCGGTAGTTCCGCAGCTCGTTCTCGCCCGCCGTGTAGAGCACCGTCAGCAGCAGATCGTACGGGACCATCTTGTCCGCGATGACCGACAGCTCATGGCTGAACGGGGCGGCCGGGTTGCGCTCCGCGATGAACTTGAGCTTCTGCACTTCCTTCTTCAGCTGCGCGTCCAGGCCCAGCACCAGGCGCCCCTGGAGCTGGGCCTCCGGGATGCGTCCATCCTTCAGCCGGACCACCTCGCGCTCCCCCACCAGGATGTTCTTGGGGGTGATGGTGATGGCCACCGTGTCCTTCGGCGTGGCGCGCGTGGAGGACACCGGCGGCCGGACGTCCTCGGACGCGGTGATGGCCGCGGAGGACGACGCGAAGGACTTCAGCAGGAACACCAGGATGATGGTCATCATGTCCATCATCGCGGTGATGTTGAGCTCCTTCACCTCGCTGGCGGCCTCGCGCTCCTTGCGCTTCTTGCGCGTGAGGGCCCGGCGGTAGCGCATGCGCGCGAGCTGCTCGGCTTCTTCGGCGGTCAGGGGCGCGGGTTCGGACATGGCTACAGGGCGCTCAGCGTGACGTCGGGGAAGAGCAGCTTGCGCTCGCTGGCGGAGCCCGCCGTCTCACGCAGGGCGTCCATCGTCTGGATGAGCGAGTCGTAGGGGATGTCCGGATCCGCCGCGACGATGACCTTCGTCTCCTGCGGGAAGGCGGCCTTGAGCTTCACCATCCGCGCGTTGAGCGCGGCGAAGTCCTGCGTGCCGTCCGCCTTCAGCGGCACCGTGGGCGCGCCTCCCTCCGCGGGCGCGGCCTCCGGGCTGTTGCCCCGGACATAGAGCCCCTTGTGGGAGATGAGCACCGTCAGCATCAGCTTGGGCGCGTCCGCGTCCCCCTGCCCCAGGCCCGCGGCGCCATAGGTGGGCGCGGACACGTTGAGCGCGCCGAAGGCGGTGAGCCCGGTGATGGACAGCAGCATGAAGATGATGAGGTTCATGAGGATGTCGAGGTACGGGACGATGTTCAGCTCGCCCCCCTCTTCCTCTTCCCTCGGCTTCAGCTTGCGGCGCGAGTGGTGGAACGCCATGGCGAGCCTCCGCAGTCCGGCCCGGGACTACGACGCCGCGCGGACGTCGCTGTCCGAGGGGACGACTTCCAGCGAGCCCCGGCGCGACAGCAGGTTCTCCAGCTTCAGGGCCTGGAGCTCCACCTGCTCCACCATGTTCTTCGCGTAGTTGCTGAAGAACAGGTGCGCCACGATGCAGAGCACCGCGATGGAGAGGCCGAAGCCCGTGTTGTACATGGCCTCCGAGATGCCGTTGGAGAGCAGCGCCTGCTTCTGCTCCGCCGGCACGTTGCCCAGCGCGCGGAAGGTGCCGATGAGGCCCACGATGGTGCCCACCAGGCCCACCAGCGTCGCGATGTTCGCGAGCGACCACAGCCACTGCACGCGGCGCGAGACGTGCGGCGTGTGCTCGGCCAGCGCCTCCTCCACCGCCCGGGCCACCTCCAGCTCCCCGCGGTTCGCGTTGATGAGCCCCGCGCGGATGACGCGCGCCAGCGGCGAGCGCGGCGCCATGCCACAGAACTTCACCGCGCGGTCCAGGTTGCCGCTGCGCACCATCTTGTGGACCTGTTCGATGAACGCGCTCGCGTTGAGGCGGTAGCGGTAGAGCAGCGTCACCGCGCGCTCCCCCACGACGGCCAGCGAGGCGGCCAGCCAGAACAGGTTCACGAACATGAACGGGCCGCCGGCCTTGAACGCGCCGACGATGAAGTCCCCCAGGCCTCCAGAAGAGGCATGGCCCGCCGCGGCGGGTGCGGCCTCGGCCAGCACCACGCGCAGCAACTCGTTCACCGAGGGAATCATCGCGGACCGCTTCCTTTCGCCGCCCCCGCGCGCACCCCTGCCGGAAACAGGCAGGAGGCGATCACGGGCCGGGAGTAATCCGGACTTCTAGGACTTCGCCCGCGAGGGTGTCAAGCCAGGGGGAAACAGCCAGCCCCCTGGAATGACTGGGGTTTCCGCTCAGGCCACGGCAGGGGGCGGAGAAGCGGGCGCGGCCTCGGCGGCCCCCCCGGGAACGCCCTGCTCCACCACCTCGCGGCGGTAGTCGCATTCCTTGTTCGGGCACGCGATGTAGGCGCCGTCCCGCTTGGAGAACTTCTGCAAGAGGTAGGGCGACGCGCACTGCGGGCACTGCTCCGCGAGCGGCCGGTCCCACGCGGCGAACTTGCACTCGGGGTACCGGTTGCAGCCGAAGAAGATCTTCCCGCGTCCGCTGCGGCGCTCGGTGAGGTAGCCCACCTTGCACTCCGGGCAGTTCACGCCGATGGAGATGGGCTTGGACGTCTTGCAGTCCGGGTAGCCCGAGCACGCCATGAAGCGCCCGAAGCGGCCGCGCTTGATGACCATGGGCTTGGTGCACTTCTCGCACTTCTCGTCCGTGGTCTCCTCCTCCACGATGACGATCTTGCCCTCGGCGTCCCGCTTGAAGTCCTTGGTGTTCTTGCAGTCGGGGTAGTTCGAGCAGGCGAGGAAGTGACCCATCTTCCCGAACTTGATGACGAACGGGTTGCCGCACTTCTCGCAGGCGATGTCGGTCTTGATCTCCTCGCGCTTGACGTCGCGCATCTCCGCTTCGGCCTTCTCGAGCGTCTCCTTGAAGGGCCCGTAGAAGTCGTGCAGCACCGTCTTCCAGGACGCGCCGCCGTCCGAAATCTGGTCCAGCTTCTCCTCCATGCTGGCCGTGAACGTCACGTCCATCTCATGGGGGAAGTGCTTGACCAGCATCTCGTTGGTCATCTGGCCCAGGTCGGTGGGGCGGAAGCGGCTCTCCAGCTTCTCCACGTACTTCTTGTCCTGGATGTTGGAGAGGATGGCCGCGTACGTGGACGGACGTCCGATGCCGCGCTCCTCCAGCTCCTTCACCAGCGTGGCCTCGCTGAAGCGCGGGGGCGGCTGGGTGAAGTGCTGCTCGTTGAGGAGCCTGTCCAGCGAGAGGACCTCGCCCTCGTTGAGCGGCGGCAGCTCACCCACGGCGTCCTCGGCGCCCTCTTCTCCAGCGGCCTTGGCCTTCTCCGCCGCGGCCTCTTCCTCCGGGGTGAGGCCCGCGCCGTAGACTCCCAGGTAGCCGGGGAACTTCAGCGTGCTGCCGGACGCGCGGAAGGTGGCGCGGCCCGCGGTGATGTCGGCGCTCGTCTGATCATAGACGGCGGCCTTCATCTGGCAGGCGACGAAGCGGTTCCAGATGAGCTCGTAGAGCCGGAACATGTCCAGCTCGTCCATGGCGTCGAAGAAGGGACGCACGCGCTCGGGCGGATACTCCAGGGACGTGGGCCGGATGGCCTCGTGCGCGTCCTGGGCGCCCTTGCGGCTCTTGTAGACCATGGGCTCCGCGGGCAGGTAGTCCGCGCCGAACTTCTTCCCGATGAAGTCGCGCACCTGCGTCACGGCGTCGTCGGACAGACGCGTGGAGTCCGTACGCATGTACGTGATGAGCGCCGTCTGGCCCTCCTCCCCCAGCGGCACGCCTTCGTACAGCTTCTGCGCCAGCGTCATCGTCTTCTTGGCGGTGAAGTGCAGCCGGTTCGCCGCCTCCTGCTGGAGCTTGGAGGTGATGAAGGGCGCGGGCGCGTTGCGGCGGCGCTCCTTGCGGTCCACCTTCGCCACGGTGAAGGGCGCGTCCTTCAGCTCCGCGACGAGCCCGTCCGTGGTGGCGCGGTCCTTCAGCTCCATCCGCTTGCCGTCCACGCGGGACAGCTTGGCCTTGAAGGGCGGCGGCCCCTGCGGGCCCTGCACCAGCGCGTCCAGCGTCCAGTACTCCTCCGGCTGGAAGGCCTTGATCTCCGCCTCGCGCTCCACGATGAGGCGCACCGCGACGGACTGCACGCGGCCCGCGGACAGGCCCCGGCGGATCTTCTTCCAGAGCAGCGGCGAGATTTGATAGCCGACGAGCCGGTCCAGGATGCGCCGGGTCTGCTGCGAGTCGTAGTTGTCCTGGTTGAGCTGGCGCGGCTGCGCGATGGCGTCCTGCACCGCGCGCTTGGTGATCTCGTTGAAGGTCACCCGCAGGGAGTCCGGGTGGCCCAGCTCCTCCTTGATGTGCCAGGCGATGGCCTCGCCCTCGCGGTCGGGGTCCGTGGCCAGGAACACCCGGTCCACGGTCTTGGCCATCTTCTTCAGCTCGTTGAGCACCTTCTCCTTGCCCTTGATGACCGTGTACTCGGGCTGGAAGTCGTGCTCCACGTCGACGCCAATCTTGCTCTTGGGCAGGTCCTTCACGTGGCCCACGGAGGCCTTCACCGTGTAGCCGGTGCCCAGGTACTTCTTGATGGTCTTGGCCTTGGCGGGCGACTCCACCACGACCAGGTAGTGCGGCCCCTTGCCACGGCGCTCGGGCACTTCCTCCTCGGCGTCGGCGTCCACGGTGGGCAGCTCATCGCCATCCGCGCCCCGGCGACGGGCGGCCGTCTTCTTCTTGGCCGACACCTTCTTCGCCGCCGTCTTCTTCTTGGCCGCCTTCTTGGCCGCCGGCTTCTTCGAGGCCGCCTTCTTGGGCGTCTCCTCCGCCGCCGCCTCCGTCTGCGCCGCCTGTGTCTTCTTCCGCGTGGCCATGGCTCTCCTACCTCGGACTGCCTCTAAACCTTCTCGTACCGTTTACCCGGGTGCTGGACCACCAGCCCCGACAATTCCAACTCCACCAGTGCGCTCGTGAGCGCCGCGGGGGACAGCGGACTGCCGGCGAGCACCTCGTCGAATGAACGAGGAACCCTGTCCAACAGCCCATACGCCCCGCGCGCTTCCGCCGACAGGGCCTGCCACCACCCACCATCCCGTCCCGCGGGCACCGCCCGGACCGGATGAACGCCCACCGCCGCGCAAACCGCTTCCGCCGACGTGCACGCCTGGGCCCGCCCGTCCGCCAGCAGGGCGTTACAGCCCGCCGCCGCCGGCTGCCAGAGCTCCCCCGGCAGGGCGAAGACCGGGCGCCCCTGCGTCCGGGCCGCCTCCGCGGTGTAGAGGCTCCCGGAGTCGTGCGCGGCCCGCATCACCAGCACCGCATCCGACGCGCCAGCGATGAGCCGGTTGCGCCGGGGGAACGTCGTCGTGCTCGCCCGCACGCCGGGGGGCAGCTCGCTGAAGAACACCCCTCCCCGCTCCAGGAAGTGGGGGAGCAGGCGGGCTTGAGCCGGGTCCAGGGCGTCCAGCGCCGACCCCAGGAAGGCCCACGTCTCCCCCCCCACATCCAGCGCGCCCCAGTGGCACGCCCGGTCCACGCCCTCGGCCGCGCCCGACACCACGCCCACGCCAGCCTCCGCCACCTTCCGGGCGAACGTGCGAGCGAACGGCAGGAAGCCCTGGTCCGGATGGCGGCTGCCCACCATGCCCAGACGCCGCCGGGGCGGCCCTGGCTGGCCCCGGTGGAACAGCAGCGGCGGCGCGTCCTCCAGGCCCACGAGCCGGGCCGGATGGGCAGGCGTCCCCGCGAAGGCCACCTGGATGTCCGCGCGGGCGCAGGCCGCTTCCACCCGCGAGGCCACCTCGTCCAGGGATGCGACGGTGGCGAGCCGCTGGCGGACGGGGGCGGGCACCGGCACGTCGGACACCCAGTCCCGCACGGGCGCGGACGCGAGCCGGGACAGCGCCCCACCGGCGAACGCACGCACCCCGTCCAGCGTCCGGGGCCCCAGGCCAGGAATGGCCCAGAGCGCCAGGCAGGCACGCTGTTCGACTGTGGGTGTGTAAGTGTCCGTGTGCGCCATGCCCATCCCCGCCTGTTTCCCACCTATATAGAGGTGGTCCCGGGAGGGGCGTGACACATAACACCGGAACTTCGGGGGTCAAGCGACCCGCCCTTCCCGGGCGGGTCGAATGCATCATTCCTGCCGGTCGTGGCCGTCCTTCCGGCTAGCGGCTGGCGGTGGGGGTCCCGTCCTTGCGCATGACGGCGCGGTCTCCCGCGGAGACCTCCACCAGGGAGCGGGTCAGCAGGCAGTTGGAGGTGCGCTCACGCACCTCGGTGACCATGCACTGGGCCACGGCCTCCCACGGGTAGGCCTTCTGCTCTTTGCCCGCGTCGCCCATCTTGTAGTCGGTGCGGCCGAGCACGTCGCGGCTGGGGTCGCCCCGGCGCTCGATGGTGAAGGTGTTGCCCACCTGCACGCCGTCCGCGGTGCCACGGTCCACGACGACGAAGTGGTGCTCGCCCAGCAGCGTCTGGCCCGGCGTCATCGGCGTCAGCACGTAGCCGGGGATCTCCTTGCTGTTGGGCTTGGGGGCGATCCGCTCCGACAGCCGCTCGCTGGACGGGCCCACCAGGTCGCCACGGGCGATGGGGTCCCAGGTCTCCATGATGCGCGCGGTCACCACGTCGTTGTTGACGGCGACGACCTGCACCGTGCCCAGCAGCTCCGTGAGGAACCCCGTGCGGGCGTTCGTCACCGGGTGCTTCACCTCTTCCACGGTGTGGAAGATGACGTAGCGGTCGCCGACCTTGGCGGCGCCGCGCTTCTTGAAGCGCAGGTAGACCTTGTCCGGGGCGGACAGCATCAGCGCCTCGGAGGCCGAGCCGTCGATGCGGCCCGCCTCGTCCAGCTCCCGCGCCGTCACGAAGCCCTTGGTCGTCACCGGGCGCGTGCTGGATGGGTCGTAGCCGATCTTCCCCACCACCGACACGAGGCTGCCGCCGCTCACGTCCTGGGGCGCCGTCATGTCGTCCGCGGGCAGCTCACCGGCCTCCACGCGCGAGGGCACTTCCTCGCCTCCGGGGAAGAACTTCACGTTGTTGCCCGGGTAGATCCAGTGCGGGTTGGCGATCTGCGGGTTGTAGGACCAGACCTTGGGCCAGTACCAGGGGCTGCCCAGGTAGCGCTGGGACAGGTCCCACAGCGTGTCGCCGGACTCCACGGTGTGCACCTGACCGGGCGCGCTCTCACGGCCCTGACGGGCGCCGGGCGGGAGCGTGACGGAGGTGGGCCGCTGCTCCACGTCGTCGGAGATGTCCTGGCCCTCCGTCTCACTGGCCGGCTGCGGTTCCTCCTCTTGCGCGTCCTGGGCATGGGCCGTCCACGCCGGCGCGACTGCGAGGGGCACGAGCAGGGAGGCAAGGATCCGGGTGCGCATCGGACGACGTCCTTTCACGAAAGGGGCTTACGGCGAGAGCGCGGCGAGCCGCTGCTCCGCCTGCGTGGCGGCGGCCGTCCCCGGGAACTGGGTAACGACGCGAGTATAGAGGGCCCGGGCATCCACGGCTTGATTCAGCCGCACCCGGCACTCCGCGAGCCGGAGCATGCCGTCCTGGACGGCATCCCCAGCGGGATAGGTCTTGATGAGCCGTTCGAACGTCTTCGCCGCACCGGCCGGATCCTTGAGGCCCATCTGGCCCAGCCCGCTGAAGTACAGGGCATTGTCGGCGCGAGGGTGGCGGGGGTTCTCGTCCGCGAAGCGCGTGAGCTTCTCCACGCCCCCCTCCACGTTGCCGGTGCGCAGCATCGCCACGGCGTGCTCGTACTCGGCGTCGAGGATGGCCGGATCCTTCTCCGGCACCTCCACCCGGCCCGGGGACGCGAAGCCCGTCCCCGACGAGCCCTCCACCGGGCTGATGAACATCTCCATCTGATCCGTGTCCGGCTCCACCACGGGCACCACGGTGTTGATGCGCGGCGCCGGTTCCTTCTTCGGCTTGAGCCGCACCACCGCGAGCTGCGCCGGGGGCAGCCCCAGCGCCTCGCCGGTGCCGCCGACCTCGGAGGAGGAGGCCTCGGTCCGGGGGCTCGCCGCGCCCGCGGGGGACGCGGACGGCGTGGCGGCGGGCGAAGCGCTCCGGGCAGCGCGGGCGACGGCGTCGCGGTTCTCCAGCCGCTCCAGGCGCTCCACCAGCGTCGCCTGGGTGGCGCGCAGCGTGCGCACCTCCGCCTCCAGCCGGCCCACTTCCGCCTGGGAGGCGGCGGTGGTGGCGCATGCGGTCGGCGCGCTCAGCGCCACGGCGGCAAACAGGCGGAAGAGAAAGGGACGCACCGACACGAGCCTGGACGGAGGGGATTCCACGTCGAGGATAGGAAGGCCGGTGAGAGACCGTCAAGAAAACGGCCGTATGGGCCCAGCCGCTAGAAGCGGTGGAGCACGAAGTTGAGGTGCCGGCCGGTGCGCCCCGCGTCCCGCCGGTGCGAGAAGAACCGCTCGCGATCACACGCCGTACAGGCCTGTAGCACGTCCACGTGCTCCGGCTTCAGGCCCGCCTTCAGGAGCGACGCCTTCACCGCGTGGGGCAGGTCCAGGTGGGGCTTTTCACCCGCTCGCACGACGTCCGGACCGAAGCGCGCGCGGAAGCGGTCTCCCAGCTCCGCGGAGACCTCGTAGCAGCACGCCTGGATGCAGGGCCCCACCGCCGCCAGCAGGTGCTCCGGCTGGCTTCCCCGCGCCCCCAGCGCCTCCACCGCGCGAGCGCTGATCTCCAGGTCCGTGCCCCGCCACCCTGAATGCACCGCCGCCACGCGCCGGCCCCGAGGATCCACCAGCAGCACCGGCACGCAGTCCGCGGTGCCCACCGCCACCCAGCTCCCCTCCCCTTCCGTCCACAGCGCGTCCGCTTCGCCCAGCGTCGGGCGCAGCGAGTCGTCGTCCGCGCCGTGCGCCGGCAGCACCGTATCGCCATGCACCTGCGACACCCGGCAGAGCGCCCCCACCTTCGCGCCCACCGCCTGGGCCAGCCGCCGGTGGTTCTCCTCCACGCGCGAGCGCTCGTCGCCCACGGAGAAGCCCAGGTTCAGCGACGCGTAGGCCCCCTCCGACACCCCACCCGCCCGCGTGGCGAAACCGTGCGGCACGGGCAGCAACGAGGACGTGAGGAACGTGGGTAGGGCCATGGGGCGTCTCCGATGCTTCGGGCGCGAACTTGGGACAGGCCTTCCCACCGTGCCACGGACGCAGCCCCTGAAAACAGGAACATGCGGAGAACAACAACCCAGGTTCAATATTTCCACACGAGTACGTTTGACAGGTCGTGTCACCCCCCTGACAATTTCTGGACACTCCGGCTCACGCGGACAGGTCGCGCGGGCGCGGAGCACACTGCGCCCCGCACATGGCCCTCGGTTCCGAGACGATTGGCAGGAAGCTCTTGTGGAGCATCGCCCTGCCTGGATTGGTGGTGGCGCTCCTGGGCGTGGGGCACTTCTCGCGCGAGGCGCGGCAGGCGGTGCGCGAGGGCACGCACCTGGAAGCCCTGGCGCTGGCGGAGTTCGTCGCGTCCACCTTCACGCTGCCGCAGGCGCCGGGCGCGGCGCCGCATGCCGCGGTGACGGAGGCGCTGGCGTCGGACACGCGGCTGTTCCGCTCGGTGGAGGACCTGCGGGTGCTGATGCTGAACGGGCGGATCCGCTGGAGCCGGAAGCCCGCCGAGCAGGGGCATCCGCATCCGGAGGCCGCGCGGCTGAAGGACTCGAGCCAGGAGACGGCGCGCTCCAGCGAACACGGCACGGAGGTGGTGCGTCCCCTGGGCGGTCCGGAGTGCTCCGGCTGTCACGCCGGGGCCGCCGCGCAGCGCATGGGGGTCCTCCAGGTGCGCCTGGGCGAGCCCGCGCTGCACCGCCAGTTGCAGACGGTGTTCCAGGACGCGCTGGGCGCGATGGTGCTCTTCGTGGGCATCCTGGCGCTCGTCACCTGGCTGTCGCTGCGCTTCGTGCTCACCGGTCCGCTCAAGCGGCTGAGCGAGGCCATGGGGCGCGCGGCGGACGGCGACCTGCTGGTGCGCGCGGACGCCCGGGGCACGGACGAGATCTCGCGGCTGGGCGCGGCCTTCAACCAGATGCTGGCGCGGCTCACCTCCATGAAGGTGGAGGAGATCGACACGCACCGCGACCTGCAGCTGGTGAAGGAGAAGCTGGCGCTGAAGGACGAGCTGGAGGAGCGCCTGCGGGAGCTGTCGCTGCTGTTCGACGTGGCGCGCTCGCTCAACACCACGCTGGAGCTGGACGAGCTGTTGTCGCGCATCACCCGGATGGTGGTGGAGCGGCTGCACATCCCCGACTTCTCCATCATGCTCCTCAACGAGGAGGGCCTGCTGGAGGTGAAGCACGCGTGGCCGCAGGGCCGGGGCCTCGAGGGCCACACCTTCGCCATGGGCGAGGGCGCGTGTGGCCGGGCTGCCCAGACGCGCAAGGCGGTGTACCTGCCGGACCTCACCGACGGGACCAGCATCTTCGCGCGGCGCGGGCTGCGCGGCGGCTCGGAGCAGGGCTCGCTCCTGGCGGTGCCCATGGTGCACGCGGAGATCCTGCTGGGCGTCATCAACTTCCAGCGTCCGGACACGGCGAGCTTCTCCGCGGAGGAGATCGAGCTCTTCACGGCGGTGGCGGATCAGGCCGCCACGGCGGTGACGAACGCGCGCCTGCACGCGGAGACGGTGAAGCTGACGCTCACGGACGCGCTCACGGGCGTGCCCAACCGCCGCCACCTCTTCCAGCGCCTGGACCTGGAGCTGGCGCGGGCCCAGCGCTTCGGCGTGCCGCTGGCGCTGCTGATGGTGGACGTGGACCACTTCAAGCGGCTGAACGATCTGGCCGGACACCGGGCCGGAGACGAGACGCTGCGTCGGGTCTCCGACGTGCTGAGGACCCGCGCGCGCAAGGTGGACACGCTGGGGCGCTACGGCGGCGAGGAGTTCGTGCTGCTCCTGCCCCAGGTCTCCAAGACGACGGCGGTGGAGGTCGCGGAGACGCTGCGCCGCGCGGTGGCGGAGTCCGTGACGCTGAGTCGGACGGGGCTGCCCGGCGGGCACGTCACGGTGTCCATCGGCGTCGCGCACTTCCCCACGGACGCGAACACCCAGGAGACGCTCGTCGACTGCGCGGATTCGGCGCTCTATTGCAGCAAGCGCACGGGCCGCAACCGCGTGACGCCGTTCGAGCCCGGCATGGAGGTGCACCCCGGCCGCGAGCGCAGCATCAACGCGCCGCCCGCGGACGCGCCGACCACGCCGCCCGCGCCTCCGGGCCTCGCCAAGGCGTGAGGCTCGAGGCCTCGCGCCCACGTGCGCGCGGTTCCTGAAGCCCCCGCTCCTCGCGGGTGAACAGCGTCGCGGTGAAGCGCCCTGCCCCTACCGCTGCACGAGCGTGCGCACCACGGGGAGCATCAGGTCCGCCCACTCGTCGTAGCCCGCCGCGGAGGGGTGGAATCCATCCGAGCAGAAGAAGTCCGGACGCCGGGGGATCATCTCCCGGCTGGCGGTGAAGAGGTCCACGAGGTGCAGTCCGTGCGTGCGGGCCACCGTGGCGATGGACTCGTTGAACGGCCCGATGCGGCCCTCGTACAACGTGCTGGGCACCATCCTGGCCACCGGCGCGAGCGCCATGTCGGCGATGTTCACCACCACCATCGACGCGCCCGTCTGCTTCAGTCGCCGGGCGATGCGGTCCAGGTCGTCCTGGAACTCCGCCACCTCGGTGCCGCGCCAGATGTCGTTGGTGCCCACGCCCAAGGTGATGAGCGTGGGCTGCAACGCGACGACGCGCTTGAGGGCGTTGTTGACGACGTCGCGCACCCGCGCCCCGCTCTGCCCCAGGTTGGTGTGGCCTACGGGAAGGCCCCCCTGCCGGAGGCGGGAGGCAAGGCGGTCGGGGTAGCCCCCGCCCTGCGCTGCCCCCACCCCCACCGCCGTGCTGTCACCCAACGAGACGTAGTTGACGCTCATCGACGTTCGTCCACCCCCGTGCCCTTCGGGTTGACTCAGCGCTTCGACGTCACGGCATCTTCAGCGCGCGCAGCAGGCGTCCGCCGCCAGGCCCCGCCACGCGCAGCAGCAGCGTGCTGCCCCCAGGCGCGGCGCGGATGACCGCGGCCAGCTCCTTCGCGCTGGCGATGGGCTTGCGGTTCGCCTCCACCACCAGCATGCCTGGGATCAGCTGCGCGCGGTCCGCGGGCGAGCCCGGGACGATGTCGGTGATGAGCGCGCCAGAGCGCTCGGTGAAGCCCGCCTGGGAAGCGGTCCGCGCATCCAGGTCCTGGAGGGACACCCCCACGCGCCGCGAGCTGTCCTGCTCGTCCGTGACCTCCGGCTTCTTCTTGGACAGGCCCTCCAGGTCCGGCCGGGTGCCCATCGTCACCTTGACGTCCTGCTTCTTGCCATCGCGGTAGACCGTCAGCGTCGCGACGCTGTTCGGCTTCTTGAGCGCCACCGTGCGCGTGAGCTCGCTGTCGGAGCGCACCGTCTGCCCGTCGACCGCGACCACCACGTCGTCCGCCTTGAGGCCCGCCTTCGACGCCGGGGAGTCGGGGTTGATCTGCGTGAGGATGGCGCCCTCGTTCACCGGCAGCTTCAGCGCCTGCGCCAGGTCGCGGGTCAGGGGCTGGATGCCCACGCCCAGCCAGCCGCGCGTGACGGATCCGCTCTTCTCCAGCTGCGGAAGGAGCGCCTTGATGAGGTTGCTGGGCACGGAGAATCCAATGCCCGTGCCCCCGCCGACGATGGCGGTGTTGATGCCCACCACCTCGCCCTTCATGTTGAAGAGCGGGCCGCCCGAGTTGCCGGGGTTGATGGCCGCGTCCGTCTGGAGGAAATCGTCGTACGCGCTGGCGCCGATTTCACGGGCGCGCGCGGACAGGATGCCCACGCTCACGCTGGAGGCCAGACCGAAGGGGTTGCCAATCGCCAGCACCCAGTCGCCCACGCGCACCGCGTCCGAGTCGCCCAGCTTCACGGCGGGCAGCTGATCCACCTTCTCCTTGATCTTCACCACGGCCACGTCGGTGAGCGGGTCGCGCCCCACCACCTCGCCGGTGAACGAGCGACCGTCGTCCAGGCGGATGGTGATGGTGACCGCGTCCTCGATGACGTGGTTGTTCGTGAGCACCAGCCCCTTGGGGTCGATGATGAAGCCCGATCCGGCTCCCTGGCGGATCTGCTCCCGCTCGCTGCGGCCCCGGCTTCCTCCGCCCCGACCTCGGCTTCCGTTGCCCCCAAAGAAGCGGTCGAAGAGCGGGTTGTCCTCCATGCCCTCCGGCACTTCAGGACGGGCTTGCACGTCCACGTTCACCACGGCTGACTTCACCGACTCCACCAGCGGCGCCAACGACGCCAGCGACTGGGCCTCGCGCGTGGCGGGTTGCAGGTTGCCAGCCGCCCCAGAGGCCGCCTGCTGCGTCTGCGGGGCGGAGGGCTTGGAAGCGGGCGCCTGCGCGAGGGCGAGCGTGGGTGACGCCAGCACCAGCACGGCGGCCACGAGCGTGCGACGGAACGGAGGGAGCGTGAGGGTCATGGGTTCTTTCAAGCTAAAGCGGAAACGAGGCCCCGCAACCGGAACGACGTCGCCCGGTCACGGGATGTGAACTCCCGACCAGCCTGCCTGTTCCCGAAGCACTCAACCGGGCTGGTACACCCGGTAGTCCAGCTCGGGGAACAGGTTGTCCCGCCCCTCCACGTGGGAGAGCCAGGACGCGTCGACCGTGCCCGCGCGCACCTGGTCGTGCAGTCGGAGGAAGCGTTGCAAATGCTCCTTCGTGCGACGCACGGCGTAGTCCACCATGGTGCCGGTCTTCATGATGAAGGCCCAGTCGGAGGACTGCGCGAGGAGCAGCTCGCGCGCGGCCTGATTCAGCGCCCGGCGCGTCAGCGGCGGCGCGTCGGGAAAGTCCCGGGCCAGCTCCACCATCTGTCGCGCGCAGTGGTTCAGGTGGCGGTAGATCCAGTCGTTGGTCCCGTCCAGCCACATGTTCGCATAGCCGCCCGCGCCCCAGGACGACAGGGGCGGCGTGGCCACCTGGTTCTCCGGGTGCTCGCGCAGGTCATCCAGAGGGCTGATCAACTGGAGGCGGCTGGGGTTGCGCGCGGCCTGACGGATGAGGGCGTCGATGAAGTGCGGGCCTTCGAACCACCAGTGGCCGAAGAGCTCGGCGTCGTAGGGCGCGACGACCACCGGCTTGCGGCCGTTCATGCGGGACGCGAGGTGTTCGAACTGGCGCTCGCGATTGAACAGGAAGTTGCTCGCGTGCACCCAGGCGCGCTCGCGGGCCGCGGCCGGGTCGTAGGGCTGCTTGTCGTTCGTCTTGCCGGTGATGCGGAAGTACTTGAAGCCGGTGTTCTTGCGGTCGCCGGTGGGCTGGACGAAGGGCCGGATGTAGTCCTGGTCCAGGTCCCAGCCGATGTCCCGATAGAACTCGCGGTAGACGGGGTCGCCGGGGTAGCCGTGCTCGGTGCTCCACACCTGCTGGCTGCTCTCCGGATCGCGGGCGAAGGCGGCGACGCCCGGCTCGGTGAAGATGGGCGCGTAGGGGCCATGGAGCGGACGGGGCGAGGCGTCCGTGAGCGCGTGCGTGTCGACGAAGAAGTAGCGGATGCGCTCGGCTGCGAGGATGCGCTCCAGGCCCGGGTAGTAGCCGCACTCCGCCAGCCAGATGCCCGAGGGATCGCGGCCGAAGTTCTGGCGGTAGTGGTTCGCCGCCACCGTCACCTGGGCGCGCACGGCCTCGGGCGTCTGCTGCATCAGCGGCAGGAAGCCATGGGTCGCGTTGCAGGTGAGGATGTCCAGGTGGCCGGAGTCCTGGAGCCTGCGGAACGCGGCCACCAGATCGCGCCGGTACTGGTTGTGGTACGCGAGGCGCAGCGATTCGAAGTGGTCGCGGTGGAAGACGGCCAGCGGGTGGAAGGTGGCGTCATCCCGGGTGCGGTGCACCTCGCGGGCGCCGAGCTCGCAAAGCAGCTCCAACCGCCGGGCGTAGCGCTCCCGCAGCAGCTCGTCGTTGAGCATGGAGACGAGCGTGGGCGACAGCGTCATCGTCACGCGGAACGGGACGCGGTCCTCGACCAGCGCGTCGAACACGCGCAGCAGCGGCAGGTACGTCTCGGAGATGGCTTCGTAGAGCCAGTCCTCCTCGAGGAAGTCCTCGTACTCGGGGTGGCGGACGAACGGGAGGTGCGCGTGAAGGACCAGCGCGAGGGAGCCCAGGCTCATAGGTCGGTCGAGTGGCCGTGCGGGTTCACTTACGTCCACGGCGCGAAGACCGGGACCGGGAGGAGGACTTGGAGCCCGGGGACGAAGGCTCCGGCGGATTCTTCGGCGGCTCGGGAGGCGCGGACGACTTCGCGGTCGTGGGAGCCGCCTCCTTCACAGGCGCGGCACTCGGAGCCACGGGCGCTTCGCTTCGCGCGGGCGCGGCGCTCGAACTCCCTGGCGCCGGAGGAGCCCTTCGCGCCGCCTCGGCGGCCTCGCGCGCCTTGTCCAGGGCGCGCTGCTCGGACGCGGTGGGGCCTCGCGCGATGCTCAAGGCCCACGGGTCCCGAGGCGCCTCCGGCTCCGGGGCTGACGCGGGCCCCGGCGAGCGTGCCTCGGCCCCGCTGACGGGGACAGGGCGCGCCAGCGGGAGGTCCCTCGCCTCGAGTGCCTCGCCCTGTGAAGAGGATGCGGACTCGGGTGCGCGTGGCGCGCTCGGAGTCCCGCTTGCCCCCGTCGCCCGCTCCACGGACAGGGACTGCTGATCCGAAGCGCCCGTCACCAGGGGCACGGCCTGGTATTGCTGATCCAACGCCCCCACCGCTCGATCCACGGACGGGTAGCGCTGCTCCGACGCCCCCACCGCGCGGGGAACGGTCAGATACCTTTGGTCCGAAGCCCCCGGTGCGCGCGGCACCTCCAGATACTGCCGGTCCGAAGCCCCGGGCACGGCAGACACCGTGAGATAGCGCTGGTCCGAAGCACCCGGCGCCCGCGGGACATCGAGATACGCCTGGGCTCCCCGCCCCTCCACGTACCGCTGCTCGGAAGCCCCCGCGGCGCGAGGCACCTCCAGATAGCGGTACGCCGACACGCCTCCAGGAAGCAGCGTCTGCCCGTACCGCTGTTCCGAGGCACCGGTCGCACGAGCCACCTCCAGATACGGGTGGCGGGCCGGTGCTCCAGCGAGCTGGTCCGAAGCACCCGGCACTCGCTCCACGGACAGGTAGCGCTGATCCGACGCCCCTGGCGCACGCGACGGCGCCAGCACCTCGCCCCCGCCGAGCTTCGTCTCTCCCATCCGCGCCACGGCCTCGTACCGTTGATCCGAAGCCCCCGGTGCACGCGGCACGTCGAGATGATCCGCTTCCGCGTAGCGCTGATCCGACGCGCCCGGGACTCGCGGCGCATCGACATAAGCTTCCGTGCGCTCGCGGTGGACCTCCGGCACGTCCATCACGCCCCCGCTCCCCGGCAGCGACACCCGGCGCCAGGTCACGTATTCGCGCTCCTGGACACCTGGTACTCGCGTGGACGCCGCCTCCGGACCCGCCTCCGCGTGCTGTCGCTCCTCGACTGGCGGAGGCATGCGCAGGAACCGGATGGACGTATCCTCTGACGGCCCCGCGGGCGGCAGCGTGGCCCGGTTCGAGGACTGCCCGATGCGGCGCGACCGGCCATCGGCGCCGACGAAGTGCGCCTCCACCCGGTACGTGCGCCCGGGCGACAGGCCCTGAAGGTAGAAGCTGCGCGACTCCAGCGCGAAGTCCACCTCGCGCGACACGCCTTCACCGTCGAACACCTTCAATACGGCGCGAGGCGACGGCAAGCCGTCGAGCGCCCGACCCCGGGTCGCGTCGCTGAAGTCCCAGAAGGCGAACAGCGTGTGAGGATCTCGCGCGAGCAGCACCATCGCGTCGTCCTGGTAGTCCAGGGGCAACACGCCCAGGTGCTCTTCCCGCTCGGGCGACGCGTCAGCCGGCGGCAAGCGCGGCGACTGCTCCTCCAGGAGGTGGTGGCGGCGCGCCTCATCTGGCCCCGCCATCCTCGTCACGAAGAAGCCCTCCACCAGCGGCTCGGCCGCATGGGGCGGCTCGCTCGCGGGCGAAGCGGGCGCATCCGGAGCGACGCCATCGCGAGCGCTCGACGGGCGCGGAGTCGCGACCTCGGGGCCGAGCGACAGCGTGTCCTCGTCATCCGGGTCCCGGCGAGCCTTCTCCCGGGCCGGGAACGTCACCACCCGCGCGGGCTGCGTCCTGGGCCCGCCACTGGGCTGCGTGATGGGCTCCTCGGAAAGTTCTCGTGCATGTGATCCCGAGGCCTCGGCCGGAGGCAGCGGCACGGACTCGGCAGGCGCGGCGTGCACGGGGCCGGAATCCTCCCGTCTGGAATCCAGCGTCCTCGCTTCACCCTTCACGTCCCCCGAGCCACGCTGGGACGTGCCCAGCCCCGCCATGCGCGCGAGCCGCCCCAGGGCGGGAATGCGCTCGGCCAGCGAGGCGACGAACTCCCGGCCCCGGGACGTGCCGGACCCTTGCCGGAGGTATTTCCGGGCCAGTTCCCGCAGGTAGCTCACGGTGACGCCCTTCCGCTCATCCATGGACACCTCGCCTCGTTATGTCGCGGCATACAGGGGGTCAACGCATCCGTCACGGGATGTGTTGGTCTGCCGACCCCGTTCTTCTCCGTCACGCCCGATGACACCTCCGCCTTGTCCAAGTATCCTGCGACCGCTTGAGTGACCTGCCCAGACTTCTCCTGTGCAGCTTTGACGTCATCCCCGGCCCGTCTGGCTCCTCACGCCGACTGACCGAGTATCTGAAGGCGTTGCCTGATCGCTTCTCCGTGGTGGTGCTGTCGGCGAAGACGCCCGACCACTCCCATATCGAGAAGTACCAGGGCGCCCGGCTGCTCCGGGTCCCGGTAGGCTCCGGGGACCTGGCGTCGCGCATCCAGTCCTTCGAACGGGCCGTGCGTCGGCAGCTGGAGAGCGAGGACTACGCCCTCGCCCACTTCACGGACCCCTTTGGCGGCTACGCGCTCTGCGAGCTGAAGGCGGACTACGGCTACCGCCTCATCTATGAGGCCCAGACGTTCCCGTCCCAGGAGCTGCGCTACACCCATCCGCAGACGGACGGGGACCGCCGCTTCCTGTCGAAGATCCGCCGGCAGGAGCTCTTCTGCCTGATGAACGCGGACCTCGTGGTCACCGGCTCGCAGACGACGCGCGCGTACATCCAGGGGCTGGGAGCGGCGGAGGACCAGCTGCGCATGCTGCGCGCGCCGGTGGACCTGCAACCGTACGACCCCGAGGTGCTCGGCGTCCCGGATGGGTCGCCCCTCCGGATGATGTACCTGGGCAGCCACGTGGGCTGGCAGGGCCTGCCCACCCTGCTGCGGGCCACCGCGCTCGCGGCCCAGCAGGTGGACGTGCGGTTGACGCTGGTGGGCGCGCACCATCCGGACTGGAAGCCCCACCTGGACGACCTGGTCAACGACCTGGGACTCAAGGAGAAGGTCGACTTCCAGCCGCCGGTCACGCACGACGACCTGGTGAAGGTGCTGGCGCTCGCGGACGTGGGCGTGCTGCCGCTGGACGACTCGGAGCGCAACCGGCTCCAGGGTGGACCGCTGGCCAAGGTCTCCGAGTATCTGGCCGCCGGACGGCCCGTCATCGCCGCGGACCTGCCCGTCACCCGTGAGCTGATTCCCAAGGACGCCGCGGTCTTCTTCCCACCCGGCGACAGCCGCGCCCTCTCCGAGCGCATCCTCGATCTGGCGCGCGACGTGCCTCGCCGCGTGGCGCTCGGACGGGCTGGGCGCGCGTTCGCGGAGAAGGTGCTGGACGCGCGCCTCATCCGGGGCCAGTTGCTGGACCTCTACGACTCGCTGCTGGAGAAGCGAGGGCACGTGCCGGTGGAGGCCTCCAGCGAACCGCCCGACGTCACGATGACGGGCACGCCCACGAACCGGCTCGCGAGCCTGGGCATGCCGGAGGCGTCGAAGCCCGCGCCGATGCCCAAGGCCCCCGCGAAGCCCGCCGTTGAGGAAGCGGCGGCGCCCCCCGCGAAGGAAGGCGCGGAGGACCTGCCCCTGGTGATGGGGATGGCGCTGGACGATGGGATGGACACGCGGCTCGTGAAGACCGAGCCGGACATGCGGCCCGACGAGGTCCCCATGGTGATGGGGCTGCCGCTCCGCGAGTCCGCCGCGAGCCCACCCGCCGCGGCGCCCGAACCCGCGTCCACGCCGACGTCCAAGACGACCGACGGGGCCGCGAGGAGCGCACTCCCGGTCCCTCCCGAGAAGGAGGAGCCCGAGCCCCTGGGCGGACGGATCGGCGACGCCCCCCAACCCACCGAGATGCTGACGCGTCCCGCCGCGAAGCCGCTCGCGGCGGGGGACGACGCACAGTCCTCCGACACGGGTGACGACAGCGCGGATGCGGCATCGTCCGGGGTGACGGTCGTGCGCCGGCCTTTCGGGGACGGCGAAGGCGACGCGCCCGCCTCTACGGCCACCGTGCGCAAAGCGCCCGGAGACGCCGAGGAGTCGGCCCCGGCCGCCACACCCATCGTGCATCGACCGGCCGGAGATGATGTGGACGCCGCACCGGCGCCCACGCCCATCGTTCGCAGGCCCACGTCCCTGGACGACGACGAGAGCGCCGCACCGGCGCCCACGCCCATCGTCCGCAGGCCCACGTCCCTGGACGACGACGAGCGCGCCTCACCAGCGCCCACGCCCGTCGTCCGCAGGCCCGCCGACCCGGACGACGACGAGCGCGCCTCACCTGCGCCCACGCCCATCGTCCGCAGGCCCGCCGACCCGGACGACGACGAGCGCGCCTCACCTGCGCCCACGCCCATCGTCCGCAGGCCCGCCGACCCGGACGACGACGAGCGCGCCTCACCTGCGCCCACGCCCATCGTCCGCAGGCCCGCTCCTCCAGAGGAAGAGGACTCCGCGCCCGTCGTCCGCAAGTCCTCCTCCACGGAGGACGAGCCTTCCGCGTCCAGCGCACGCCGCCCCTCATCACTCTCGGAGGACGAGGAGCGAGCCCCCACGCCCATCGTGCGCCGCGCCAGCGTCACCCGCGATGACGAGTCGCCCGCTCCGACGCCCATCGTGCGCCGGTCCTCCGTGCTGGCGGAGGACTCCCCGGAGCCACCGGCGCCCACGCCCATCGTCCCCATGCGGTCCGTGTTGAGCGGAGCCCGTAGCACCGGGGCCGGGCGGTCGACGCGGCCGAGCGCCACGCCGGATCAGGCCCCCTTCGAACCGCCTCGCCTCTCTCCCTCTCCCCTTCCCATGGCCGACGCGGACAAACCGCTCATCCGTGGCGGCCTCGTCGCGGATGCTGGCCGGCCCTCCTCCTCCCGTCCTCCGGTGCTCACGGAGTCCGACAAGCCGCCCCTCCGAGGGGGTCTCGCGCCGGACGCGGACCGCCCACCGCAGCTGCCGCCCCGCGCCACCGCCCCGCCTCCCGTCCCCCGTCAGGGGCCGCCGCCACGGCTGCTGCCCACGCCGGATCCGCAGGCGAAGACACCACCCGTGCTGAGGCCCTCCACGCCCGCGCACGCCGACGACGAGCCGGAGGAGATCGCCGCCGACGAGGCCCAGTCCCTGGACGACGACGTGAGCCACACGCCGTCGAACGCCAGCGCGGCGCTGGACGAGCCGGAGGAGATCGACAGCGACGAGGTCCACGACGCGGACTCGCTCGACATGGAGGACGCGGAGGCCGAAGACGCAGGGCCCGCGCCCGCGCCCCCTGGCTCCACGCTCAACCCGTGGTTCGCGCAGCTCGCGCACGGGTACTGCCCGCCCGAGGGCGCGCGCTTCGCCCGGCACACCCCGCCCACGAACTTCCCCGGGCGGGATCCGGATGAGGCCGCGTCCCCAGGGGCGACTCCCCCTGTCGGCCAGGGAGCGGTTCGCGGCAAGAACTCGTGAGGCAGCCGACCGAGCACCGCCCGGAAACTTCCCAAGCCTTATACCCGCCCGCTAGGATGTCGCGGTTTTCACTGCACTTTTTGCTGGGTGAAGGGCTTCATGGAGCGTCGCGTCCTCATCGTCGAAAGCCAGAACGACTTCGCACTCAGCATGGCCTCCGTGCTCAAGAGCGCGGGCTACAACACGGCCATGGCCACCACTGCGTCAGACGCGCAGCGGGAGCTGGAGAAACGCCGACCCGATCTGGTCGTCGTGCGCGCGGAGCTGCCGGACCAGTCCGGCTTCGCCCTCTGTGGTCAGATCAAGAAGGGCAAGTGGGGACAGAACCTCAAGGTCCTCCTCCTCTCCTCCGACTCCGGCGTGGAGGGGCTGAACAAGCACCGTGAGACGCCCGCCGCCGCGGATGGCTATCTCGTCATCCCGTTCGAGATGGGAGAGCTCGCGTCGATGAGCGCGGGCATCGTGCCGCCCGGCTCCGATGAGACGGACGCGGACCTGGACGCCGCGCTCTCGGGCGCCCCGCGGGAAGCCCCGCCCCCCATGCCCGGCGTGCGCACCGGCGCCCCGCCCAAGCTGCCCAAGCGCGAGCGCCGCAGCGCGATGACGGACGAGGACAAGTCCTTCATGGACCGGGCCTTCTCGTCCATCGCGGACCGCAAGGCGGAGCTCTTGGCGGAGTCCCGCCAGTTGAAGCGCCCGCCCCCGCGCCGCGAGCTGATGGGCACGCCCGAGGGGAAGATCCAGATCCTCCGGGACGAGCTGAAGACGCGTGAAGCGCAGCTCGCGCGCCTGTCGGAGATCTGGAGCGTCCGCGAGCGGGAGCTGCTGTCCGTCGAGGACCGCCTCCACGAGAAGGACGTGGAGCTGCAGGGCCTGAAGATGCAGGTGGATGACCTGCTGCGGCGCTTCAACGACGCCCAGCAGTCCATCGTCCAGAAGGAGCGCGAGCACGGCGCCACCGTGGACGACCTGCTCCTGCAGAAGTTCTCCTCGGAGAAGGACCTCATCGAGGTCGTCGCCTCCAAGGAGAAGGACATCAACGTCCTGCGCAAGGAGGTCAACCTCCGCGACGAGGAGCTGGCCCGGCGCGGCGCGGACCTGGAGAGCTGGCGCAACGAGTTCGACAAGCTGGAGAAGCACCTCGGCGTCGTCACGCTGGAGTTCGAGGTCAAGGAGCAGAAGCTCCAGGACACCGTCCGCGCCAACGAGGCGGACATCCTCCAGCTGCGCGAGCGCGGCGACCAGTTCGAGTCGGAGCTGGGCCGCACCGTCAGCGAGCGCGACCAGCGCTACGCCGAGCTGGACGGCGAGCTCCAGGCCCTCCAGGAGCGCCTGAGCCAGACGGAGCAGGAGCGCGACGCCACCGTGCGCGGCCTGGAGACCCGGGCCACCACGGCGGAGGAGCACGCCAGCCGCTCCGACGCGGAGATCGAGCGCCTCAACGCCGAGCGCGCCCAACTGGAGCAGCGCCTCACGCAGCAGGTGGCGGACCTGGAGTCGGACATCGCGCGCGTCACTGGCGAGCGCGACCAGCTGCGGCTGGACAAGGACGCCCTGGAGGCGGACCTCACCCAGCGCGTGGAGGAGCGGGACGCGAAGCTCTCCGCGCTCGACCGCGAGCTGCAGGAGGCCATCGCCCGCAACGAGAACAGCGAGGCGGAGCTCAACGCCACCATCCAGCAGCACCGCGAGCGCATCGGTGAGCTGGAGGGCGAGGTCGAAGCCGTCAAGACGCACCTGGAGGACCGCGAGTCGGAGCTGAACGCGGAGCTCCAGGCGCTCCAGCAGGCCAAGGACGCGCTGGAGCAGGATCTCACCAGCCAACTGGAGGACCTGCGCGCCGCGAAGGACGCCCTGGAGGCGGACCTCAACGGTCAGATTCAAGCGCTCAGCGAGCAGCTGGACGCCGCCCAGCGCCAGGGCGAGCAGCTCTCCGCGCGCGTCGCCTCCCTCGAGGACACCGTCGCCCAGCGCGACGGCACCATCGAGGGCCTGCAGTCCGACGTCGCCGAGCGCGACTCGCGCATCTCCGAGCTGACCGGCAACCTGGAGGCCACCAGCCAGCAGCTCTCCGAGACGCAGGGCACGCTCTCCAGCACCGAAGCCACCCTCGCGGAGACACGCGGCGAGCTGGAGGCCACCAGCCAGACCCTCGCGGACACCCAGGCGACGCTGGCCCGCACCGAGGGCACGCTGTCGGAGACACGCGGCGAGCTGGAGGCTACCAGCCAGACCCTCTCCGAGACTCAGGCGAACCTCGCGCGGACGGAGGAGACGCTCTCCACCACCCGCGGCGAGCTGGAGGCCACCAGCCAGACGCTGGCCACCACCGAGGCCACCCTCGCCCAGACGCAGGACACGCTGGCGCGCACGGAAGGCACCCTCGCGGAGACGCAGGGCACCCTCGCCAGCACCGAAGGCACGCTCGCGGAGACGCGCGGCGAGCTCGAGGCCACCAGCCAGACGCTCGCGGACACCCAGTCCCGGCTCGCGCAGACGGAGGAGACACTCTCCACCACGCGCGGTGAGCTGGAGGCCACCAGCCAGACCCTCTCCGACACGCAGGGCACGCTCGCCAACACCGAGGGCACGCTCGCGGAGACGCGCGGCGAACTCGAGGCCACCAGTCAGTCGTTGACGGACACGCAGTCGCGGCTGGCGCAGACGGAGGCCACGCTCGCGTCCACCCAGGGCGAGCTGGAGGCCACCAGCCAGACGCTGGCCACCACCGAGGCCACCCTCGCCCAGACCCAGGACACGCTGGCGCGCACGGAGGGCACCCTCGCGGAGACGCAGGGCACCCTCGCCAGCACCGAGAGCACGCTCGCGGAGACGCGCGGCGAGCTCGAGGCCACCAGCCAGACGCTGACGCAGACCCAGGACACCCTGGAGGCGACGCGCGGCGACCTGGCGAAGGTGACCACGCACCGCGATGAGCTGGACGCGGAGCTGAACGAGACGCGCGACATCCTCCAGGAGACCAACGGCCTCCTGGCGCGAACCACCGAGGAGCGCGACGCTCGCATCGCGGAGCTGAAGGCGCTCCACGAGGCGAAGGATTCGCTGGAGCAGGACCTCACGGGCCAGATTGGCCAGCTGCGCGCGGACCTGTCGGAGACGCAGGGCCTCTACGACGCCGAACGCGGCGCGCACGCGAAGCTCGCCGAAGAGACCACCGCGCACATCAACGCCCTCACCGGCGAGCGCGACGGGCTGACCTCGGACCTCTCCGCCACGTCGCAGCAACTGGCGGACACGCAGGGCCAGCTCGCCGGGACCCAGGACGCGCTGGCCCGCGAGGAGCAGGCCCACGCCCAGGCCCGCCAGGCCGCCGCCAACACCCAGGCGGAGCTGGAGCGCCAGCTCTCCGATTCCCAGGCCAACGGCGAGGACCTGGCCGAACAGCTCATCGTCACCAAGCACGAGCTGGGCACTCGCGTGGCGGAAGTCACGCAGCTGTCCTCCACGCTCGCGCAGACGGAGGACGCGCGCCACCACCTGGAGGACCGCCTCCAGACGCTCACCCACGAGTCGCAGCGCCGTGAGGAGCTCCTCCAGAACGAGGTCGACACCAAGGGCAAGGAGCTGTCGGACACGCTGCGCAAGCTCACCCACGTGACGCAGGAGAAGATGCGTCAGGCGGAGGTGCTCAACCGCGAGGTCGCCACCCGCACCGAACAGGTGAAGCAGCTGGAAGGCCAGCTGGAGGCCCAGGCCGCCGAGTCCAAGAAGCAGGCGGACGCGCTGAACCAGCAGCTCTCGTCGGTGTCCGGCGAGCTGGACGGGACGCGCAAGGCCGTCGCCGACCGCGACGCGCAGCTCCAGCACGCCGCGCAGCACCAGAAGAAGCTCACCAGCGAGCGCGACGGGCTGGCCGGACAGCTCCAGCAGGCCCAGGCCCAGGCCCAACAGCAGGCCCAGCAGGCCGCCGCCGCCGCCGCCGAGGCGAAGAAGCAGGCGGACGACCTGGCCGCGAAGCTGGCCAAGTCCGAGCAGCGCATCGCGCAGCTGGCGCAGGAGGCCCAGAAGTTCGCCGCCGACACCGACGCGAAGCTCAAGGACGCCCAGGCCCAGCTGCAGGCCCGCACCAAGAAGGCCCAGGACCTGGAGCTGGCGCTGGAGAACGCCCAGAGCACCCGGGCCCGCGCGGAGAAGGACCTCAACGCCCGCGTCGCCGCCGCGGAGACCAAGGCCAACGAGGCCGCCGCCCGGCTCGCCACCGCGCAGAAGGAGCGCAAGGACCTGGAGGCCCGTCAGGTCAAGGAGCTGGAGGACCTCAACGCCAAGCAGAAGGCCGAGCTGGAGCGCCGCGAGGCCATCAAGGCCCAGGAGGTCGCCCGCCTCCAGACCTCCGTCCAGGAGAAGAGCAAGGCGCTCAAGGTCGCGGAGCTGGAGCTGGCCCGCTTCAAGAGCAAGGCCCCCGCCCCGGCCGCCGCCCCCGCCGCGAAGGCCGCCGCCAAGCCCACCGAGGACGAGCACCTCGCCGCCACGGTCCAGGCCAACCCGGTCATCCCGGCCGCTGCCAAGCCCCCCGCCAAGGCCGCCGCCAAGCCCGCCGCGAAGAAGGCCGCCCCCACCCCGGTGCCCGTGGACGAAGACGCCCCGGAGCGCACCATGGTGATGCAGCTGCCCACCGCGCCCGCGGCCGAGGACGACTGGACGGCGCTCGTCGACGAGCTGGACAAGTAGCCCGCCCCCCTCCCGGCGGAAACGACAAGGGCCCGCGCACTTCCGAGGAAGTGCCGGGCCCTTCGTTCGTCGCTCGGGGACAACCGGTCCGCGCTACAGCGCCGTGGCCGCCCGGGCCTCGCGGATGAGGTCCCGGAAGTGCAGCGAGCCCAGCACGTCCCGCACCGACACCGGCCGCCCCTCGTCCTGGGCCTGAGCCTGCGCCGCCCGCCAACGCTCCACCAGCGTCCGCGTCGCGATGTACGCCAGCGCGAGGGGGAAGCCCCCCGGCATCACCACCACCACCACCGCCATCGCCAACTTCAGCCACGCCCACATGACCCGCGACCTCGTTCGTCCTGAGATACGCACGCTTTGATGCACGGTACGTGCCCAAGGTGCGAAAATAGTTACGCACCCTGATTCCAAGGGGTTGCATCCCCCACGGCCCTCAAGAGTGCGGACGACGCCCCCACAACCCTGGCATTTTTGCCGCAGTGGGAGGGGTGGGCGTCGGTTAAGTTGACGGGCGTGAGCCCCCCTCGACTGACTTCGGAGATTCGCTCGTTCACCAGCGTGGAGGACGCGGCGCGTCGCCTGGAGGCGGTGGGCTACCTGTCCTCGCCAGAGATCGCCACGGCGGTGTTCCTCGCGGACCGGATGGGCAAGCCCATCCTGGTGGAGGGCCCGGCGGGCGTGGGCAAGACGGAGCTGGCCAAGGCCCTGGCGCAGGCCCTGGACCGGACCTTCCTCCGCCTCCAGTGCTACGAGGGCCTGGACGAGGCCAAGGCCCTCTACGAGTGGGAGTACGCCAAGCAGCTGCTCTACACCCAGCTGCTCAAGGACAAGATCGGGGAGATGACCCAGGGCACCCGGACCCTGGCGGAGGCCGCGGACCGGCTCGCGTCCGGCGACGCCGTCTTCTTCTCCGAGCGCTTCCTGCTCCCCCGCCCCATCCTCCAGGCCCAGCTGTCGGAGACCCCGGCGCTGCTGCTGGTGGACGAAATCGACAAGGCGGATCCGGAGTTCGAGGCCTTCCTGCTGGAGGTCCTGTCTGACAACGCTGTCACGGTGCCGGAGCTGGGCACCATCAAGGCCCGGCACATCCCGCGCGTCATCCTCACCAGCAACAACGCCCGCGAGCTGTCCGACGCGCTCAAGCGCCGCTGCCTGCACCTGCACATCGACTTCCCGGACCGCGAGCGCGAGCTGCGAATCGTCCGCTCGCGGCTGCCGGAGGTCCCCCAGGTGCTGGCCGAGCAGGTGGTGGAGGCCGTGGCCGCCATCCGCGCGCTGGACTTGAAGAAGGCCCCCTCCATCAGTGAGACGCTGGACTGGGCGCAGAGCCTGGCCCTGCTCAACGCCGAGGCGCTGAGCGCGGACGTCGTCGCCGCCACGCTCAACCTCGTCCTCAAATACGAGGGCGACATCGAGAAGGCCCGCGCCAACCTCCCGCAGATCGCCCAGGCCTGACGCGGGGCGCCGTAGCGAGGCGACGGGGAGGGCCCGGCCCGGCGGCTCCCCTGGCGTTTCACGCTTTGCCTCCCCTCGGGGCCTGGGTACAAGGCCTGGAGGCACAAGACCTCAAGCCGTCCCACCCCTAGCCCGACAAGGAACTTCCCGATGAGCTCGACCTCATCCTCCGTGCTGCGCGCCGAACACATCTGGCTCGATGGGAAGCTGATGAAATGGGACGAGGGCAACGTGCACGTGATGACGCACGCCCTCCACTACGGCCTGGGCGTCTTCGAGGGCATCCGCGCCTACAAGACCCATGATGGCCGGCTCGCCGTCTTCCGGCTGCGCGAGCACATCCAGCGCCTGCTCGACTCCGCGCACATCATCATGCTGCAGATGCCCTACACCGAGGACCAGCTGGTGGAGGCGACGCTGGAGCTCCTGCGCAAGCAGAAGCACCTGTTCGCCAACGGCGCCTACCTGCGCCCGGTGGCCTTCATGGGCGACGGCGCCATGGGCCTGGGCGCGGTGAACCCCACCCGCGTGGGCATCACCGCCTGGGACTGGGGCGCGTACCTGGGCGACAAGGGCATGCGCGAGGGCATCCGCGCCAAGGTCAGCTCCTTCACGCGCAACCACGTGAACGTGAACATGGTGCGCGGGAAGATCACCGGCCAGTACGTCAACTCCATCCTCGCCAAGCGCGAGGCGGTGATGGCCGGCTACGACGAGGCCATCCTCCTGGACATCAGCGGCTTCGTCGCGGAGGCGTCCGGCGAGAACATCTTCATGGTGAACAAGAAGGGCATCATCAAGACGCCGCCCCTCTCCTCGCCCATCCTCGACGGCATCACCCGCGACACCGTGCTGCGGCTGCTGCGCGACAGCGGCCGCGCGGTGGAGGAGGTGACGTTCACCCGCGACGCCCTCTACATCTGCAACGAGATCTTCTTCACCGGCACCGCCGCGGAGATCACCCCCGTGCGCGAGGTCGACAACCGCCAGGTGGGCACCGGCAAGCCCGGCCCCATCGGCCAGTTCGTCCAGGACACCTATTTCCGCGTCGTCCGGGGCCAGGAGCCCCGCTATGCGGACTGGCTGACCTACGTTTGAGGACAGTCCGTTGACGTGAAGTCCCGGCCGCTGGGGGAATCGGGTAGAACCCGTACCCGATGCCTCCCGCCGGCCACACGTACGACGACAATCCGTTCAAGCTGGAGAACCCGTCCATCCTCGACATCGCTCCCTTGGAGCCGAAGTCGCTGGAGGACACGGGCCTGAGAATGGGCCTGCTGGCGGACCTGGGCCTCAAGTTCCTCTACTACGCCGGCACGGGCACGGGCGTGGCCATCGCGGAGAGCATGTGCCTGCCCTGGTCCGGCGTCGTCGAGCACGTGGTGGACTTCCTCGCCGCGGAGAAGCTCGTGGACCTGCGCGGCGGCAAGGGCTTTGGCCGCGCGTCCGTGGAGTTCGCCCTCACGGAGAAGGGCCGCGAGTACGCCCGCGACGCCCTCACCCGCTCCACCTACGTGGGCCCCGCCCCGGTCCCCATCGAGCAGTACAACGCCCTCATCAAGAGCCAGACAGAGGAGACGCCCGTCGTGGGCCAGGAGGACCTGCTCATCGCCCTGGGCCACCTCACCGTGCCCGCGGAGCTGATGGACAAGCTGGGCCCGGCGGTGAACTCCGGCCGCTCGCTCTTTCTCTACGGCCCCCCGGGCAACGGCAAGACGAGCCTCGCGGACGCCATCTCCCACATGTTCGGCGGGGAGGTCTTCGTCCCGCACTGCCTCGAAATCGACAACCAGATCATCAAGGTCTTCGACCGGATCATCCACACGCCCGTGTCGCTGGAGATTGGCCGCGACGCCAACGGCCGCCGGCAGACCTTCGAGATGGACAAGCGCTGGGCGCTCTGCCGGCGCCCCTCCGTCGTGGTGGGCGGCGAGCTGACGCTGGAGACGCTGGACCTCATCTACTCGGAGAGCACCCGCTTCTACGAGGCGCCGTTCCAGGTGAAGGCCAACGGCGGCATGCTCCTCATCGACGACTTCGGCCGCCAGAAGGTCCACCCCACGGACCTGCTCAACCGGTGGATCGTCCCCCTGGAGAAGCGGGTGGACTACCTCACCCTGCACACGGGCAAGAAGTTCGAGATCCCGTTCGATCAGCTCCTCGTCTTCTCCACCAACCTGGACCCGAAGGAACTGGTGGACGAGGCCTTCCTGCGCCGCATCAAATACAAGATTGAAGTCGGCAATCCGGACGAGGAGTCCTACCGGGAGATCTTCCGCCGGGTGTGTGAGGCGGCGGGCATCCCCTACGTCGACCAGGCCGTCACCTACCTGGTGGAGCACTACTACAAGCCGCGCAGCATGGAGATGCGCTCCTGTCACCCCCGGGACCTCGTGTCCCTCATCCGAGACGCTGCCCGATACCGGCAAATCCCGCCCGCCCTGTCCAAGGACCTGCTCGACCAGGCGTGCGAAGTGTTCCTGGTGAATCTCTAGTCGGGTTTTATTTGTTCCAACCGCGCGGAATTTCTAGAATCCGCGTGCCGTTGTACCGCCCGGCGCAGCCTCTGAGAAAAAGCGCCCGGGGCGGGCCGGGGCGAGAAGGAGCCGCAGTCCGTGAAGGAACGCTACCAGGACATCGACGAGAAGAACGAGCAGCTGCGCGAGTACCTTGAGATCTACAAGGACAAGCAGCCCGCGCGTGAGTTCCTCGACCGCTTCGAGATGTCGTGGATCTACCACGACGCCGCGCTCGAAGGCGTCGTGTACACGCACCAGGAGCTGATGGCCGCGCTCTTCCCCGAGCGCACCGCGGCCGAAGCCTCCATGATCCCGGTCGTGTTGGAGATCCGCAACCACAAGGCGGTGGCGGACTACATCCGCGAGGAGGCGCAGGGCGCGAAGAAGCAGTCCGCGCTCACGCTCACCACCATCAAGCGGATGCACGACCTCTTCCTGGGCAACACGCCGGAAGCCCTGGCCGAGCGCGCGCGGATGGAGCGCCGCGAGCGCACGGAGAAGGAGCTGGCCAAGGAGCGCGACCGCGCGGGGCTGCGCAAGGACATGCCCCTGCACCGCACCTACTTCCACGACATCACCCAGCCGGCGAAGATCCAGGCCCGGCTGGAGAAGCTCGTGGACCACACCGCCAGCGCGGAGTTCCGTGAGTTCCACCCCATCAAGCAGGCGGCGGTGGTGCAGCACGAGTTCCTGCAGATCTTCCCGTTCACCGAGCACAGCGGGAAGGTGGGGCGCATGTGCAGCAACCTCATCCTGCTGCGCAACGGCTACATGCCCGCGGTCATCCACTCCATCGACCGGCAGCGCTACTACGAGTCCTTCCGCCTGCCCGTCGCCACCTTCCGCACGGTGCTGATGGACGCGATGGAGAACTCGCTCGACAACGGCGTGAAGTACTTCCGCGACCTGGGCCGCAAGTACAAGACCGTCGAGTAGCCGGTACCGGCGGACGGCTTGCCGGGGGAGCGGGCGCCGCGAAGGCGCCCCGCTCTTCCGTGAAGGCCGGGGGGTTCGTCGACACCATTGGGGTGCTGCAACCACCCTGTCCGGAACGTTACGGGGAGAACATCCGACTTCTCGAATCCCCGTGCCGGAGGAAGTAAAAGAAGAACCCCCATGCCTGTGACCCCCTCCATCCAAAGCCGCCGCTCCCAGCTGCCCGCCGGCGGCGAGCTCACGGAGCCTCCGCCAGCGCGGCTCGCGAAGCTGCCTGCCGCCGACAAGCTGGGCCGCCTGCTGCAAGTGGCCAAGGGCCACCGCCGGGCGCTCATCCTGACGCACGACAACCCGGACCCCGACTCCATCGCGGCAGCCGTGTCGCTCGCCCACCTGCTGGAGCGCAAGGCGGGGCTCGAAGCCCACGTCGGCTACGGCGGCATCATCGGCCGGGCGGAGAACATCGCCTTCGTGCGCGTGCTGCGGCTGCCGGTGTCGCACGTGTCCCAGCTGGACTTCAGCCAGTACGACCTCTTCGGCCTGGTGGATACGCAGCCGCCGGTGCGCAACCACTCGCTGCCCCCGCGCTTCCGCGCGGACCTGGTGGTGGACCATCACCCGCTGCGCGAGGAGAGCCTGCTGTCGCCCTTCGCGGACGTGGGCGGTGACTTCGGCGCCACCTCCACGATGCTGGTGGAGTACCTCCGGGCCGCGCGCCTGGAGCCGTCCGTGGAGATCGCCACCGCGCTCTTCTACGGCATCAAGGCGGACACCCGAGACCTGGGCCGCGAGACGACCCAGACCGACGTGGACAGCTACCTGTGGCTGTTCCCCCGCTGCGACAAGCAGCTGCTGGGGCAGATCGAGCACCCGGAGCTGCCCGCGCGCTTCTTCCAGCTGTTCCACACGTCCATCGAGAAGGCGAAGGTCTACGGCACCGCCATCATCACCGACCTGGAGGAGGTCTACTCCCCGGACATGGTCGCGGAGGTCGCCGAGCGGATGATGTTCCTCGAGGGGATGAAGTGGTCCCTGGCGTACGGGAGTTTCCGCAACCAGCTGTTCCTGAGCCTCCGGGTGAAGGACCGGCGCATGAACGCGGGCCGCCTCATCCGCGAGCTGTGCGAGGACCTGGGCGGCTCCTCCGGCGGCCACGGCAGCATGGCGGGCGCACGGCTGCCCCTGTCCGGCAGCGCCAACAAGCGCAAGGCGCTCAAGCGCGAGGTCGTGTCGCGCTTCCTGGAAGCCTTCGGCGTCGCCGAGGAGCGGCCGGTGTCGCTGCTGTCCGCGCAGGACACGTGATCTACTGGGACCACAACGCCGCCGCGCCAGTGCGCCCGGAAGTGGGGACGCTGCTCGCGCGGGCCTTCACGCAGGGAGGCTTCGGCAACGCGTCCAGCGTGCACGCGGGCGGGCGCGAAGCACGAGCCCGGCTGGACGCGGCGCGGGCGAAGGTGGCGCGCGTCCTGGGCTGTGAACCCAAGGAGCTCTGCTTCACCGCGTCCGGCAGCGAGGCGGACGCGCTGGCGCTGGTGGGCGCGTACGCGGCCCGGCCGGTGAAGGAGCGCCGCCGCGTGGTGTCCTCCACGGTGGAGCACCCCGCGGCGCTCGGGGCGCTCACGCGGCTGGAGCAGGAAGGCGCGCAGGTGGTGCGGCTGTCCCCCGCTCCCGACGGCCGCGTGCCGCTGGAGGCCGTGCTGGAGGCGCTGACGCCGGACACCGCGCTGTGCTCGTTGATGTGGGCCAACAACGAGACGGGCGTGCTCCAGCCGGTGGCGGAGGCCGCGCGCGCGTGCCGCCAGCGAGGCATCCTCTTCCACACCGACGCCGTGCAGGCCGCGGGCAAGGTGCCGCTCACGCTGCGCGAGGTGGACGCGGACCTGCTCTCCCTCTCCGCGCACAAGTTCGGAGGCCCGCAGGGCGTGGGCGTGCTGGTGGTGCGCAAGGGCGTGGACGTGCGCGCGCTGACGCCCGGACACCAGGAAGGCGGCCGTCGCGGGGGCACGCAGAACGTGCCCTACGCCGAGGCCCTGGCCCTGGCCCTGGAGCTCGCCGCGGCGGAGCAGCCCCAGGTCGCCATGCGGGTCGGCGCGCTGCGCGACGCGTTCGAACAGCAGGTGCTCCAGCGGCTCCCCGGAGTGACGGTGAACGGCGCCGGCGCGCCCCGGGTGCCCAACACGAGCAACCTGCGCTTCGAGGCCGTCGAGGGCGAAGCCCTCCTGATGGCGCTGGACCTGGAGGGCATCTGCGTGTCGTCGGGCGCGGCCTGCGCCTCCGGCACGCTGTCCCCGTCCCACGTGCTGCGCGCCATGGGCCTGTCCCCCACCGAGGCGCGGGCCAGCCTCCGCTTCAGCCTGGGCCCCACCACCACGTCCGCCGAGGTGGAGCGCGTCGTGGAGGCGCTGTGCACGCACGTCCCTCGCGTGCGGGCCCTGGACGCCACGGGCTGAGCCCCGCCCCGGCGTCGCGCGCGGGGCTACCACTTCTGGTCGGGCAGGTTCTTCTCGCGGACCTCCGGGTCGGGCTGGCCGTAGCCAGGAATCCCCTCCTTGGCCTCGTCGGGCTTGGGCGGCAGCCGCTCGTCGCCGTGCCGCGTCTCGCGGGTGGGGGTGTCCTGTTCGGGCTGCTGCTGCTTGCGCTCGTTCGCCATCGTTCCTCCCGGTGCGTGTTCGCGGGAGGAAAGGTCATCATCTGGCGCACGCTCCGCAGCGGCCCGCGCCGTCCGGGAGCCCGCGCGCCGGAGCCCTGCCCGCCCGGCTACTCGGCGCCGTCCATGGAACCTGTCGGCGGAGGCCCCCGGTAGGCCGGCATCTCGTCGGTGGTGCCGAACAGACCGCGCACCACCGCCGCGATGGCCAGGGGCGTCCCCACACGCTCGTCGAAGTGCGGCGACAGTGCCCGCGCGTACTCCTCCGCGGAGGGGAAGCGGTCCTCGGGGTTCTCCGCGAAGGCGCGCGCGAGCACCGCGTCCAGGGCCTTGGGCACGTCCGGACGCACGGCGCTCAAGGGGCGGTACTTGCGCGACAGGATGCTGGCGAAGACGTCTTCAGGCGAGGTGCCCACGAAGGGACGCCCCAGCGTGAGCAGTTCGTAGAGCACGACGCTCGCGGCCCACAGGTCCGCCTCCGGCGTCACCGCGCCCTGCAGCGACTCCGGGGACAGGTAGTACGGCTTGCCCAGGACCTCACCGCCCTGGAGCTTCCCGTCCACCAGGACGCGCGACACGCCAAAGTCGCCCAGCTTGATCTCCCCTACCCGCGAGATGAACAGGTTGGACGGAGACACATCGCAGTGGACGATGCCCAGCGGCTCACCGTCCGGCCCGGTGGCGGTGTGCGCGTACGCCAGCGCCTCCATCAGCACCTTGGCCAGGTACACCGCGAAGTCGACGGGCAGCGGAATCCCGCGCGCCTTGCACCGGCGGAGGATGTGGCCCAGGTCGCGCCCGTCCACCAGGTCCATCACCAGGAAGGACACGTCCTCCAGCATCCCCGCGTCCAGCACCTTCACGATGTTGGGGTGGTCCAGCTGGCGCGACAGGTGCGCCTCGCGCGCGAAGAGATCCACCGACGCGGGGTCCCGGGTGAGCGCGGGCAGCAGCCGCTTGAGCGCCACCGTCCACCCGGCGTACGGCCCGCTGCGCACGCGCGCGCGGTACACCTCGGCCATGCCGCCCTTGCCCAGCAGCGACAGGATTTCGTAGTTGCCGAAGACCCGGACGGGCTTCGACACGGGGGTCGGCGCGTTCACGGGCTGGCGCTTCCAGCTCCTTGCGACTCTCGACCCTGGGTCCGCTTGCGACTGCCGCGGGCCTGCTTCAACAGCTGCTCGTACACCGCTCCTTCATTGGCGAACTGTTGCAGCTCCCGCTCCACCAGCGCGTTGCCTTCCGGCGGAGACCAGCCGTCGTTCAGCGCGCGGCGCAGCGCTTCGTTCGCCATCCGCGGATCCTTCGTCGCCCGCATCACGCACGCCGTCCAGAAGAACGCCTCCGCCCGCGCCTGCGGACTGCCCGCGGCGCGCGCCCGGTCCAGGTACGTGAGCGCGTCCGAGTGCTGGCGCCGCAGGAAGTAGGACACCCCCATGCCCATCAGCGCCCAGGCGTTGTTCTTCTCCTTCTCCTGCGCCAGCACGAGCTGGAACTGCTGCGACGCGCCAATCGGGTTCTGCGCCAGCTGGGACAGCCCCTGCTTCAGGGTGGCCGCCACGTCCACCGGCTCCAGCCGGCGCTGCGCCGCAATCTGCGCGGCACCTCCGGACGGAGGGGACACCGCAGCGACCGGGGATGGGGCGGGGGCGGGGGCCTGAGCTTGACGCTCCGACGCCTGGACCGTCACGGGCGTCAGCGCCGCGCCCTGGTCCGGGGCCCGCAGCAGCAGCAGTCCATTCTTGAGCAGGGCCGGTGACTCACAGCCTCCCTCCAGCTTCACCATGCCTCCCAGGGCCCGCTCCTCGACGTTGTAGACGAGCATGACCACGTAGGACTGGGACGGACTGCACGTGTCCCCCGTCTGGCAGAGCGTCACCTCGCCCAGGAAGACGTTGCCCTGGAAGTCCCCGGTCAGGGCCTGCTGGGCAGCCGGGCGCTGGCAGGGCCCACCGGCCGGAGCCATGCCCACCAGGTGGTCCCCATCCGAGCGCAACTCGATGGGGCCGAAGGCCTCTCCCTGGAAGGTGCCGTTGAAGGTAGGGCCCGCCCAGGCGAGCCCGGAAACGAGGCAGACTCCCGCCGCGAGAGCCAATGTTGAGGTCGGGGGCGACATGTCGGGGACCCGGGCATCATAGAAGTCCACGGGGCGGCTTGTAAACGCGCGAGGACGGCTTGACCGCACGCTGCTCCGTCCTTATCATTTTCCCAGAACGCCTTGGGATTTTCCCAGTGATTCTAAGGGCTTGTAGCGAGATTTGAGCGGTAAAAGGTCTGTTCCCTGCGGGGTGCGTGATGCCCAGCAGAAATTCGAACCGATACGTCCATTCCGGGGTCCGTTTCGGTCGCCATGTGCAAGCCCTCCCCCTTCCGGGGATGAGGGAAGCCTGCGGTGACATGATTTCGGTCCCCACCTGGCTTTCAAGGGTTCAATGGATGCTGGACACACGGCTCGGCGGGGGACTCTTTCTTTGGAGCGGCGGCGGTGAGCGAGACGGCGGTGGATACGGCGGCGGCGGCGGAGAAGAAGGTAACGCTTCGTGAGGAGCTGACGGCGCGCCGCAAGGCGATGACCAACGACCTCATCGACGAGCGGGGCCTGAAGGTCCAGTCTCGATTCCTGGCATCGCCCTACTATCAGAAGGCACGGACGGTGGCCCTCTACGCCCCCATCCGGGGCGAGGTCCCCACCCGGGACATCCTCATCGCGGCCCTGCAGGACGAGAAGATCGTCTGCTATCCGCTGTCCCATGTGCATGGGCGCATCCTGGCGTTCCGGGCCATCAAGTCGGAGAGCGAGCTGGAGCCGGGGCGCCTCGGCGTCCGGGAGCCCAGCAACTCCTCGGACCTGATTGGCGTGGACCAGATCGACCTGTTCGTGGTGCCCGGTCTGGGCTTCAGCCGGGACGGCAAGCGGCTGGGTCGCGGAGGGGGCTACTACGACGCCACCCTCAAGGCGGCCAGCCCGCGCAGCCGGCGGGTCGGTCTGGCGTTCAGCGACCAGATCGTCCGGGACCTGCCCACGACGAGCGACGACGTGGACATGGACCAGATCGTCACGGAGATGGAGGCGCTGCGCGGGCTGTGGCGCAGCTTCGACTTCCTGGACACCTGAGCCTCAGGCGACCAGAGGGACCTTCCACGGGCGGAGCGCGGACCCCAAGTCCGGCCCTGCCCGTCGTCGTTTCTGGGCTAGTGTCCGCGGCGCCATGAACCCGGACGCACTGCGCAAGGCGACCCCCGAAGAGCAGTATGAAGAAGTCACTCGCGGCACCGTGGACCTCCAGGTGCCGGAGGACCTCAAGAAGAAGCTCCAGCGCTCGTATGACAAGGGCAAGCCGCTCGTCATCAAGGCGGGCTTCGACCCCAGCCGTCCCGACCTGCACCTGGGCCACTCGCTGCTGCTCACGCGCATGCGGCGCTTCCAGGAGTTCGGGCACACGGTGGTGTTCCTCATCGGTGACTTCACCGCCCTCATCGGCGACCCCACCGGCAAGAACGCGACCCGGCCCGCCCTCACCCGCGACGAGGTGAAGGTCAACTCGGAGACGTACAAGCAGCAGGTCTTCAAGGTCCTGGACCCGGACAAGACGGTGGTGAAGTTCAACTCGGAGTGGCTCGACGCGCTGGGCACCGAGGGGATGATCCGCCTGGCGGCGCGCTACTCCGTGCAGCGCATGCTGGAGCGCGACGACTTCAAGAAGCGCTACCGGGAGAACCGCTCCATCTCGCTGCATGAGTTCCTCTACCCCCTGCTCCAGGGCTGGGACTCCGTGGCGCTGAAGGCGGACGTGGAGCTGGGCGCGACGGATCAGCTCTTCAACCTGCTGGTGGGCCGGCAGCTGATGAAGGACGAGGGCCTGGAGCCACAGGTCATCATGACGGGCCCCATCCTGGAGGGCCTGGACGCGAAGCTGGTGGACGGCGTCATCACCGGCGACAAGATGTCCAAGAGCCTGGACAACTACGTGGGCATCGACGAGCCGGCGGACAGCATCTTCGGCAAGCTGATGAGCATCACCGACGACCTGATGTGGCGGTACTACAAGCTCCTGTCGTCGATGCCGCTCAAGCAGGTGCTGGAGCTGGAGGAGCGCACGCGCTCCGGCGCGGCCCACCCCAAGGCCGCCAAGGTCGCCTTCGCGCAGGAGATGGCCTCGCGCTTCCAGGGCGAGGAGGCCGGGCGCAAGGCCGCGGAGGACTTCGAGAAGCGCTTCGCCAAGAAAGAGCTGTCGGCGGAGGAGCTGCCCCTGGTGGAGGTCTCGCTCGCGGGCGCGGAGAAGCTGCCGGTGACGAAGCTGCTGCCGGAGACGAAGCTCGTGGCCTCCGCCACCGAGGCGCGCAAGCTGATGGCCCAGGGCGGCGTCCGGGTGAACGGCGAGAAGGTCACCGACCCCAAGGCGGAGCTGGGGGCCGGCGAGTACACCGTGCAGGTGGGCAAGCTGAAGGCGGCGCGGGTGAAGCTGGCCTGAGTCGCGACGACGGACCGCCCGCGCCCTGAATCAGGGCGCGGGGGGGCCCTTCGGGAGTCCGCCTTCGTACAGCGCGGCGGAGCGCCCGACGATGAGGGCATGGGGGAGCAGCTTCATCATCAGGGCGAGGAAGCGGTTGAGGACGCCGGGCACGGCGAGCTCGCGGCGCCGCACGAAGGCCTCCACGGCGATGCGCGCGCAGGCCTCCGCGGACATGATGCCCAGGTCGCCCGCCTTGAACTTCCGGTCCAGCCCCGACAGCGACAGCATCTCCGTGGCGATGCCCCCGGGCGCGAAGACGGTGACGGAGACGCCGGCCTTGCGCAGCTCATGGGCCAGCCCGCGCCCGAAGCTGATGATGAACGACTTCGTCGCCGCGTAGGCCGTCTGGTACGGCAACGGCGAGAAGCCCGCCATGCTGCCGACCAGCATCAGCGCACCGCCATTGCCCCGCCGCACGAAGTCCGCGGCGAAGAGCTGCGACAGGCGCACCACGCTGGTGATGTTGGTGGCGAGCATCGCGTCGAAGGACTCGGGCTGCTGCTCCAGCGCCATGCCGTAGAAGGTGACGCCCGCGTTGAGGATGACCCCGTCCACGGTGCGCCCGGCCATGGCGGCCTCGAACACGCGCGCGGGCTCACCGGGCCGGGAGAGGTCCGCGGCCAGGGGCAGCACCTGCACGCCATGCGCGGCCTCCAGCTCCGCCTTGAGCGCGGTGAGCCGGTCCTCGCGACGGGCGACGGCGATGATGTGGGCGCAGTGCTCCTTCGCGAGCAGGCGGGCCATCTCCAGCCCCAGACCGGACGATGCACCGGTGATGAGCACCCAGCGGCCTCGGAAATTCATCGGTTTCATATCGGGCGCTCTTATTCTCCGGCGCGACGTCGGACGCAACCGGGGAACAGCGGGCTTCAAGCCCCCCTGTTAGAGTCCGGCGCACCATGCGCCTCTCCGGGTCGCTCGCCTGCTTCTTCCTGGCCCTCTCGATGCCGCCCACCGTGCTCGCGGGCAGCGGCGTCTTCGTCTCCGACGAGCCCGTGGACGCGGTCGAGCAGCCCGAGTCCTCCAAGGTCGTCTTCGCCGTGGAGCCCGGCGTCTCCTATCCGCTCGTGAAGAAGGGAGGGCCCGCCCGGGCGTGGTGCAAGCTCCAGGGACCCAAGGCCGAAGGATGGGTGCTCTGCGATGGCACGCCCACGGAGGCGGTCCAGAAGGCCCCCGGCACGGACGCCCTCGTCAGCGCCGACCACGCGAACACGCGCCAGCAGCAGGCGGCCCGAGGCGGCGGCGTGGCCTTGTCCGCCGTGGTGAAGCAGCTGGGGAGCGGGGCCGGCGCGGGCATCGCCGGGACCGAGCAGGAGGCAGGCTCCCCGTCGAGCGAGAGCAGCGTCGAGGTTCGCGCCCCCGCGGGCCGTGTCGCGGCCGCTGCCCCAGGTGATGCGGAGGCCTGCGCGAGCACCTGCGACAACGCCCCCTTGTTCGCCAAGGCCCCAGCGCTGTCCGCGCTGGACCGCGAGGTGCTGGACCTGTGCCCCGCGCGCCCCGACGCCAGCGTGAGCGCCGGGGACGTGCAGCGCTTCTTCGCCAGGCACTATGACGATGCGCGCGTGCAGCGGGCGCTGTCCGCCGCGGGACGGCCGGGGACGGGCTCGCGGCAGGCGAACCTGGAATGGCTCACCAGCCTCTGGGTGAGCACGGGCCCGCGCAACGCCTTCACCCACGTCTTCTGCGGCGATGACTGGCAGCGCGGCCCGATTGGCGGACTCCACTTCCTCCCGCGCTACGCCCAGCTCGAGGCGGAGGGCAAGGTCTGCTACCAGGGCCCCGGCAAGGGCGAGCAGGCCATTCAAGGGGCGCAGTACGCCATCCGCTTCAAGGGACTGTCCCCCTGGTCCTGTGGAGTGAAGCGGCTGGGCGGCTTCTCCACGTCGCAGGACGCCGTCTCCATCGCCGCCATCGGGACCCGCGCGTTCGCGCGCTGCTGCGCTCGCGGCGGGGCAAAGAAAGAGGGCGGCGTCTACTCCGCGCCGGACATCGGCGGCGGCAACTGGCGCATCTGGTGCGGCACGCGCAACGGCACCTACGGCATCGCCACGCTGCATCCAACCGACGAAGCAGCCACCTGCGCCGAGTAGGCCAGAGCGGGGCGCCTGCCCCGCGACGGCCCTCACGCGCCAGCCACCGACACGACGTTCCGCGCGGCGGCAATCCCCCCAGCACCGCAAATACCTCACGCCCCTGGCGACCCGGTTGAAGCACCGGAGCCAGGGGACCCGCATCCCGAAGGGATGCCAGCCCAGCCCGCCCCGGGCACGTCCTTCGCCACGGAGGCGGGAGCCGGGGGACCCGCATCCCGAAGGGACGCCGGCCCCCTGCCCCGCTGGGTCCTACGGCGCCTTGTCCACCGTGAGCACCGCACCCGTGGAGTACGCGGTGAACTCCGGCGCGTACATGGACTGAACCGTCGCGGGCCCCACACGGAAGGTGCCCGCGAGGTTGGCGCGCAGCCGGTACTTGAAGGTGTACTCACCGGCCGGGAGCGCTTCGAAGAAGAAGTTCGTCCCCGAGTCGCGCGTCTCCTCGTACCAGACGATGCCCAGGTCCCACTTGTGGCGGGACTGGGCGCTCTCCGGCTCCAGGCCCGCGGCGCGCGGGTCGCGCAGGTGCACGTACTCCGCGGCGTGCTTCGTGCGCAGCGACAGCTGCACCTCCACCTCGTCACCGGGCTGGAGCTTCGCGCCCTCCGCCAGCGGGCGCAGCAGCGTCTGACTGCCTTCGCGGACGCGCACGAAGTAGCGGCGTGACACCTGGAAGAAGTCGCCGCGCTCCTCCTTCGGCAGCTCCTCCGTGGAGAAGTGCCATGTCGCGGACGCGAACGCGAAGCCCGGCGTCGTCTTCTCCACCACCGTGGTCGCCGTGTCCGGCTTCACCTCCGGACCGGTGAGCACCACCTGGTTCTTCTTGCCCGTGTAGATCTCCGGCGGGAAGCGCATGGGCACGACCTTCGAGCCCACCGTCACCTTCAGCTCCTCGGTCACGCCCAGCGAGCCCTCCGCCTGCAGGTAGTTCACCAGCGCGTAGAGCGCCTCCGCCGTGGCGCGCGTGGACTTCCAGTGCCCCAGCTTCTTGTCCAGGAACAGCCACTGCGCCAGCCCCGCTCGGCGCGGATCCTTCGGACGAAGCTCCGACAGCGTGCGCAGCGCGAAGGCCTGCGTCTCCGTGGTGTCGTTGTACCAGAGCCAGCCGCGGTCCTCCGGCGCCCAGAACGTGCCCTGGTCCGCCGTCGTCTTCGCGGAGTCCATCACGCTGTCCCAGACCTTCAGCGCGTCCTTCGTGCGCTTCGCCCGGTGCAGCGTGAGCGCCAGGTAGCCCTTGAGGAACGGCGAGTGCTCCTTCCAGTGCTTGAAGGAGAAGTCGAGCACGCGCTGGCGCTCGGCGGCGGTGAGCGCCTCGCCCGTGTAGCGCGCATCAGGGTACGACGACGCCACGAAGTTGAGGAACGTCAGGAACTCCCAGCCCAGGTTCTTCTTCATCAGCCGGCTCGCGTACTCCTCGCGGAAGTGCGTCGACAGGTAGCCCCAGGCCTGCTTCGTCAGCTCGGGTGACACGTCCACGCCGTGCTCCATCGCGCGCGACAGGCCGTGGAGGAGGTAGAGCGTCATGTACGGCGAGGACGGGCCGCCCGGCCACCAGGGGAAGCCGCCATCCGCGTTCTGGGCCTTGGCCAGCTTCTGCTGCGACGACAGCCGGTTCGCCTCGGCCACCCGTGGGTCCAACACGCGGACCAGGTCGTCCGGGGCCTCGGCGCCTCCCTTGGCCATGTTGAGCCAGGGCGTCTCCTCCAGCGACATCTTCCGGTTCGGATCCACGCTGTCCCAGGTCTCGTAGCGCGTGGACCGCTGGCTCAGGTCCTGGGCCACCTTCGCCACCGACGGGTACTTGAGGAAGAGACTGGAGACGATGCCGGTGGACACGAAGCGGTTGAGCGTCTGCTCCGTGCACTCGTAGGGGTAGTTCACCAGGTACGGCAGCGACTGGAGCACCGAGTAGAAGAGCTGCGCGTCCACCGTCACGACCAGCTGCTCGTTCACCCGCGTGGGGTCATCCGCGCGCTTCAGGTCGTCGAACGTCAGCGTCTTGCGGTCCTGGTCGCGCAGCGTCACGAAGCGCGACTGGGACAGATGCATCCGGCCGGGAAGCACCGGCAACGGCCGCAGCTCTCCGTCACTGAAGTTGCCCGTCTTCGCGACGACACGGAAGGCCACCGGGCCCACGCGCGCGGGCGTGGTGATGGGGAAGCGCAGAGGCGTGCCCTTCCCCGCCGCCACCGTGAAGGCCTGCGCGGCCGTCTTCACGCCGAAGTCCGCGAGCAGGCTCTTCTGCGTGTCCGGGTCCACGATGTCGAGCGTGAGCTGCCCCTGCTGCGGCTGCGTCCCCGCGTTGTTCACCACGACCTCCAGCTCCGCCCGGTCGCCTTCGCGCAGGAAGCGCGGCAGGTAGGGACGCACCATCAGCTCCTTCACGCTGCGGGTGGAGCGCTGGGTGGAGCCCCCGCGCAGGTCGCGCGTGAACGCATGCACCCAGACGTCCCACGCCGTCACGGAGTCCGGCACCGTGAACTCCAACACCGCCGTTCCCTCCGGCCCGGTGAGCAGCTGCGGAATCCAGAACGCCGTCTCCGCGAAGTTCGTGCGCAGCGGCCCCGCCGGAACGGACGGCTCGCTCTCCGCGACGACACCATTGCCACTCTTGATGATCTGGATGATCTCGCGCCGCTTCTGTTCGGCCACCGGAATCGCCGAGGGCTTCGGGGCCGCCGGCGGAGGCGGAGGCGGCACCGCCCCCTTTCCCGGAGCTCGCGCACCGGAGCTCGCCACCGCCCCGTACCGTTCGCGCCGATAGGAGTTCCGGTAGCCCGGCCCTCCCAGCCCATACCCCTCCTCGAACCTCAGCTGGTCCCCCTGGAGCTCCTGCCCGGACCAGGGCGGGTTGTTGTCACTGACGAACCAATCCCCATGGGAGCTCACCGCCGACGACGTGGCCTCCAGGTACAGCGTCTGCTGCGGGTACAGCTGCGCCACCTGCGGAGGCGAGTGGGGCCCGAAGATGTTCAGCGACTGGTCGTACATGTACGCGAGCACCTCCGCGGCCCCCGCCTCCAGCTTCGCGCCATTGGGCCCCTTCACCGTCACGCGGAAGGTCTCCTTCGCTCCGGGCCGCAGCGTGTCGCGGAACGTGGCGAACTCCAGGCTCAGCTCCTTGTCGTCGAAGGGCACCGCCACCGTGCGCGTGAAGTCCACGACCTGCCAGTCGCGCACCATGGAGAGCGCCACCGTGAAGCCGCCGCGCAGCGCTTCGGTGACGGGAATCTCCACCACCGAGCGCCCCTGCCCCGCCGTCACCAGGCGGTGTTCGACGCGCATGCGCCCCTGGTAGACGTCCAGCACCAGCGGCTGTCCCTCGAAGCCGGACGCCAGCAGCACCCGCGCCACCTCGCCCACGCGCACGGACGAGCGCTCCAGCTCCAGCACCGCCGGCAGGCCCGCCGGAGCTCGCGCCCCGGCCACCAGGAAGTCCCGCTGCGCGGTGGCCTGCTGGCCGAACGCATCCGTCGTCTCATAGCGCAAGCGGTAGGCGCCCGCGCGCAGCGCCGGCAGCGTCACCGCCGCGACGCCGTCCGCGCCGTGCGTCACCGCCGCCTGCGCCACCGCCGCGCCGTCCTCCCAGCCGCGCAGCGTCTGCTCCATGTTGTAGTCCGCGCTCCAGCGAGGCTTGAGCGCGTCCCCCGGCGTCGGCGTCAGCTCCGTGCGCGCGTTGGGGTCCAGCGGCAGCTGCGCGACCAGCGGCTCCTCCGACGGCATCAGCGGACGCGCGGGCGCCTTCAGCGCGACGAGCCGCCAGCGGCCCGGGCCGGGCCGCGGAGCGCCATCCAGGTTCGAACGGATGAGGCGCACCTCCGAAGGGAAGTCCTCGCGCACGAAGCCCACGTCGGACTCCACCCGGCCCTCCACCGAACCGAAGCCCAAGCGGAAGGACCGGCTCGCGGAGCGCGTCTCGCCGCCTTCGTCCGTGAGGTCCGCCTCCACGCGGTAGCGCCACGACAGGCCCTGCGTCTTCGAGAGCCGCTCGTCCGCCTCCGGGGTGAAGGCCACGGAGAAGCCACCATCCTCCCCCACCGTCGCCGTGCCAGAGGCCACCAACTGCGTCGCGACGGGGATGCGCACCCACTGCCACCAGGGCGGAAGCACCGGCTCGCGAGACACGCGCCACTTCACCGAGCCACGCGTCACGGGCAGCCCGAAGTAGTAGCGCGCCTCGCCCTTGAAGGTGGCGCGCCGGTTGATCCGCAGCGCCTCCGCCGCATCCTTCAGCGTCACCTCGAAGGTGGGCCGCTTGTACTCCTCCACCCGCACGTGGGTGCCGCCGTAGGGGGACATCGTCCGCACGGTCCATTCGCCCAGCGGCCGCCCCGCGGGCAGGTCGAACGCCCCCGCCACCGACCCGAACCTGTTGGTGCGGACCCGCTGCGTCTCCACCTCCTGCCCATTGGGGTCGATGAGCGACACCTCCACCGCCGACTCCGACAGGACATGGTACCGCTTGGAGCCGTCGTTGCTGCGGTAGGCCACCACCTTCCACAGCAGCTTCTGCTGCGGCCGGTACACGGCGCGGTCCGTATAGACGAGCGTCTGTTCCTGCGGGCCCGAGGGGTACGACGGCGAAAGGAACAGCGAACCCGGGTACACCATCAGGTTCTTTCCGCGCCCCACCAGGATCAGCAGGTTCTCGAAGCTGTCGTGGGTCCGCGTCTCCACCCGCACGTCGCCGTTCGCGTCGCTGCGGCTGCCGTACAGACTGAAGCGGCGGCTGACGTGGTCCAGCGTCACCATCCGCACCTCCACGTTGGGAGCACCGGCTCCCGTGGCCCCGTCCAGCACGCGCAGCTCCGCCTCGCTGGCGCCGGCCTTGCGCGTCACCACCGCCCACGGTGACACGGACATGGGCAGCGAGATGAGCCTGTTGTTCTTCTGCTGGAAGTCCTCGCGCAGGGACATGACGATGACGTACACGCCCGGCGCGAGCGGCGGCGGCGTCACGAAGCTGCGGTGCATCTGGAAGTCGGGCGTGGCCGGCAGCGCCGCCTTCCACGCGGCGTCGGGCTTGCGCTTCTCCACCCACTGGCGCACCTCCTCGCCCGAGGCGATGAGCGACAGGTTCTCCGGGGGCTTCGCGAGCCGCGCCTCCACGTCCACGGCGTAGGCCCGGAAGTACACTGCGGCCAGGTTGCGGTGACGGACCTCGATGGAGCGCTTGCCCGCGCCATCCACCTGCATCACCGTGGCGTACGCGTCCGGCCACTCCAGCCGGGTCACCATGGCGGCGCACAGCTCGCCCCCCGCTGACTTCGGCCAGGCCTGCGCGCCGGCCTTCGCCACGGCGTAGGCCGTCACCGGACGGGACGCCTTCTCCTCCAGCCCCGCGAGCCGGAACTGGCCCATGGACCACCACGGCACGTCCCGGAAGCCCACCAGGTGGGCGGCCAGATGCGTCCGCACGCGCTTCTGATCGTCCCCGTCGGTGAATGACGTGCCCAGGACCTCGTAGCGCCGCAGCCGCGCCTCCAGCGCCGCTTCGCGCCGTCCCGCCGCCAGGTGCCACGCCTCCAGGTCCCCCAACAGCGCGGCCACCTGCGTCAGCGGATGCAGGGAGGGATCCGCCAGGTCGACTTTCGGCGTGCCCTCCAGCAGCGTGCCCAGGTCCAGCCGGTACACGCCCTGGGACTGCTCCGGGCGCCACAGGTCCGTGCGCTCCAGCGACGCCACCCACAGGTACGTCACCGCGTCGCGCAGCGTGGAGCGGATGCCGTCCGGGTACGTGTTGGGCTGGATGTATTCGGCCAGCACCTTCACGGGCTCCGTGCCGAACTTCAGGCGCAGGGCCCACACGGCGGCGTAGGACTTCTGGATCTCCGCCACCAGCTGATCCCGCGTCCAGGCCTTGAGGTCCACCGGCCCCGCGGACACCACCTGCTCGCGCTGGCCGATTTCATAGCCGTAGGCGTCCAGGTAGTTCGTGAGCACCGCCGCATAGAACAGGTGGAGCGTGGCCTGCTGCCGCAGTCCCTCCGGCCAGGACTGCTCGCGCAGGAAGCGCACCGCCGTCTCGTAGCCATGGACCTGCGTGCGCAGTTGCACCGTGCGCACCAGCGCGCGCGTCCACTCGTCCGCGTCGCCCCGAGCCTTCGCGTCGGCGAGCCGCGCCTCGGCCCCCTGCGCGGCGGACTCCACCTTGTCGTCCTCCACGAGCGCGTCGATGGCCTTCCACGTCGGGGGCACTGACGCGGGGGCCGCCACGGACACGGAAGCGAGCGCGAAGCACAGCAGGGACAGCACGACGGCGAGCGCACGCGGGCGCGGGGTTTCACACATGGGCGGCACTCTAGACGCCGCCCGCGCCCGTGGCGGTCCCTTCTCCTGCTCAGGATGCCGCGGGGGCCCGGCGCCGCAGCCCGACCACGTAGACCTCCATGCTGGCGCCGCGCGTGGCCTCCGGACGCACCACCTTCACTTCTTCGAAATGCTGGCGCACCTCGTCGCGGAAGGCCTCGAAGTCGCCGCCCATGAAGACCTTGGCCACGAACGTGCCCCCGGCCTTGCCCCGCGTGGCGGCCACCTCCAGCGCCTTGCCCGCGAGCCGCAGGCTGCGCGCCTCGTCCGTGCCCTTGATGCCGGACGTCTTGGGCGCCATGTCGGAGATGACCGCGTCGTAGAGCCCGTCGTACAGCGCCAGCAGCTTCGCGTCGAAGTCGTCCGCCAGCACGTCCAGCACCGCCGTCGTCACCTGCTTCTGCGAGAATGGCCGGATGGCGACGATGTCCACGCCGACGATGCGCCCGTTCAACCCCACCGCGTCCGCGAGGATCTGCAGGAAGCCGCCCGGCGCCGCGCCCAGGTCCAACACCGCCGCGCCCTTCTTCACGGACGTCGGGAAACGCTTGAGGATCTCGTCGACCTTGAACGCGGATCGCGCGCGCAGCCCCTCTTGCTTGGCTTTCTGGAAATAGTGGTCTTTAGGACGGTAGGGCTTGCCCATGTCAGAAGCCGTCCCTAGCATCCGCTACTGTCTTCGGAAAGCCGGAGCAGTCGCGGCCTGTTCGCCGGCCGCGCCAACGGAATTCCGGAGGGTGGGTGGCATGGGCACTCGGAGCGTGACGGCGGCCTTGTGCGTCTCCCTGCTCTTCGCAGGGGGGGCGGCGTTCTGCTACACGCGCGCCGAGACCCTCCAGGCGGAGGGCCGCTGGCTGATGGCCCGGGGCAGCGCCCAGGCCAGCGACTTCGCCCAGAAGCTGGACGGCACCTCCGTGGACGCCCAGCTGAAGACCTTCAAGGAACGGCGCGGCGTGATGGAGCAGGCCCACCGCTGGCAGCGCGGCATGCTGCTGGGCATCATGGCCGCCGTCCTGTCCGCCCTGTCCGCGTACGTCCTCTTCCTGCTCAAGCGGCTGGACGACCAGCTGCTGGACGCCACGGGAGAGCTGCGCCGTCCCCAGGAAGCCGCCTCCCTGTCCGCTCCGGCGTTCACACCCAGCGTCCAGCGCTGACGCGGGCCCTCGCCGGGGCTTTCGGCCCCCGGGATTCTGGCAGGATGCCGCCCCTGTTGCTGTTCACGGGGAGGACTTCCATGCCCGGCTGCGCGCACTGCGGACGCACGCTCGACATCATCGCCAACCAGGTGGGCCGGCGCGACACGTGCCCCGGCTGCGACGAGGACCTGCGCTCGTGCCGCAACTGCCGGCACTTCGACGAGTCCGTGGCCAAGGCCTGCAAGGAGCCCTTCGCGGAGGTCCCCCGCGACAAGGACGAGGCCAACTTCTGCGAGCTCTTCCAGCTGGGCGAAGGCGGCCTGCACGTGAAGGACTCGCGCGACGCGCTGCTCAGCGCCGCGGAGTCCCTCTTCGGCAAGAAGTAGCTAGAAGCCGTACAGCTTGGAGATGATCTCCTTCATCACCTCGGAGGTGCCACCGCCGATGGTGATGAGCCGCACGTCGCGCCACATGCGCGCGATGGGCGTCTCCTCGATGTAGCCCATGCCGCCGAACATCTGCTGGCAGTCGTAGGCCACGCGCTGGGCCAGATCCCCGGCGAACAGCTTCGCCATGGAGATCTCCTTCACCGGGTTCTCCTTCCGGTCGTAGAGGTCCACCGCGTGGTAGGTGAGCCACCGCGCCGCCTCCACCGCGGACAGGTGCTCCACGAACTTGTGGCGCCACACCTGGAACTTCATCAGCGGCCTGCCGAACGCCTCGCGCTCGTTGCCGTACTGGATGGCGTCCTCCAGCATCCGGTCCATCCCCCCCACCGTGGTGATGGCCCCCACCAGGCGCTCGCCCTGGAAGTTGGTCATGATGTGGTAGAAGCCCTGGTTCTCCTCGCCCAGCACGTAGCGCGCGGGGATGCGGCAGTCCTCGAAGTAGAGGATGGCCGTGTCGGACGACAGGTTGCCCACCTTGTCCAGCTTCTTGGAGACGCTGAACCCCTTCACATCCGTGGGGAACGTCACCAGCGACACGCCGCCGTAGCCCTGCTCACCGGTGCGCACCGCCAGCGTGATGAAGTCCGCGCGCGTGCCGTTGGTGATCCACATCTTGGAGCCGTTGATGACGTAGTCGTCACCGTCCCGGCGGGCGGTCGTCTTGATGCTCGCCACGTCCGAGCCGCACCCCGGCTCGCTCACGCCCAGCGCCGCGATGCGCTCGCCCTTGAGCGCCGGCTCCAGGAACTCGCGCTTCTGCTCGTCGGTGCCGATCTCGTTGATGATGGGCGTGGCCATCTGGCTCTGCACCAGCAGCGCCATGTTCACGCCCGCGTTGCGGCTGCGGCTGAGCTCCTCCGCGAACGCCGTCACGTACCAGTAGTCCAGGCCGCTGCCGCCGTACTTCGGGTCGTGGTTGATGCCCAGAAAGCCCAGCTCGCCGCACTTCTTGAACAGCTCCCGCGGGAAGATGCCCGCGCGATCCCACTCCAGCCCGTACGGCGCCATCTCCTTCTCCACGAAGGTGCGCACCGTCCTGCGAAAGGCCTCATGCTCGTCGGTGAACGGGTTGAGCATCCCTGCTCCTGGGGGGAGACCCCGGTGGTGGATTGATTTTCAAATCAATAACAGGCGCTCCCGGTCAGCCACAAGCAACGCCCCCCGTCACTCCGCCGCGCGACGCGGACCGTCATGGTGACGCATCGCGCCGCCCTGGGTGTTAGGGAGCCGGACGGCAGCCAGGCAGGCCTCCGGGGCTCCCCGAGAGTGGATAGTCCGCACTCCGGAGTATCCTCTTGACAGATAATCGAGTGTCGGTAATTTCTAGCCCCCAAAGAATTAGCCGGAGCAGGAGCCAGGGCGGGTGTCCCGCCGGCGACCCGGCAGGAGTTCGGACGCGTGAATCAGCGAATCTTGGCTGCCGTGGTGGCCGTGGCGGTGTCGACGGCGGGGTGCTCGCAGGCGGGCGCGGGGAAGGCGCAGTTGCCGGCGCAGCAGGAAGGCTCCAACGCGCTGGGCGTCAAGGCCATCACTCCGGCCACGGAGCTGGAGCAGAACGTGACCCGGGTCACCGGGCAGGTGCGCTCCAAGCAGGAGGCCGTCCTGGGTCCCCAGGTCACCGGCACGCTCGCGAAGGTGAACGTGCGGGTGGGTGACAAGGTGAAGAAGGGCGACGTGCTGGCGGTGCTGGACACGTCCAACGTGAGCATCGCGGTGGACCAGGCGAAGGCGGCCCGGGACATGGCGGAGGCCTCGCTGCAGCTGGCGACGAGCAACCTGGAGCGCACGCGCAAGGTGGCGGAGTCCGGCGGCGTCGCGGCCAACGCGCTGGAGCAGGCGGAGATCGGCCAGAAGCAGGCCGCGGCCCAGGCGGCCCAGGCGGGCGCGGCGTACCGGCTGGCGGCGGAGAACCTGCGCGACCACTCCATCCTGGCGCCCTTCAACGGCGTCATCACGGCGCGCACGAAGAACGTGGGCGACTCCGTGGCGGTGACGCCCTCCACGCCGGTGTTCTCCATCGTGGACACGGACGGGCTGGAGGTCCGGATGATGGTGCCGGAGTCCGTCATCGACAACGTGGCGCCGGGCACCGTGACGCCGGGCATCGTGAACCCCAGCGGCATGCGCTTCGAGGCGAAGGTGGCCAACGTGGGCGCCGTCATCGACGCGCAGAGCCGCACGGTGGAGGTGCTGGCGGACGTGACGGGCACGACGGAGCGCCCGCTGCGCCCGGGCGCGCTCGTGGAGATGGACTTCTCCAAGGCCGCGGGCGACGCCGGCAACGGCCTGTTCCTGCCCGCCCAGGCGGTCAGCAGCAAAGGCCAGGAAGGCTTCGTGTGGGTGGTGCAGGACGGCACCGTGCGCAAGCGCGACGTGCGCGTACAGCGCGTGCTGCCGGGCTACGTGAAGGTGCTGCAGGGCCTGACGGCGGAGGAGCGTGTGCTCGCCGACGCGTCGCTGGACGTCAAGGACGGGACCGCCGTGCGCGTGGCGCAGTAACGCGGTCCCTCCTCCCCTCTTCTTCTGCTGGGTACCTGAATGCTCAAGACCTTCATTTCACGGCCCATCTTCACCGCCATGCTGATGCTGGCGGTGGTGGTGTTCGGCCTGTTCGCCTATCCGAAAATCGGCGTGGACCAGTTCCCCGACGTGGACTTCCCCGTCGTCACGGTGACGACGGTGCTGCCGGGCGCGGACCCGGAGTCCATGGAGAAGAACGTCTCCGACCCGCTGGAGGAGGCCCTCAACACGCTCAACGGCGTGGACGTGCTGAAGTCCATCAACCTGGAAAGCGTTTCGCAGATCGTCGTGCAGTTCAAGCTGTCCACCAAGGTGGACATCGCGGCGCAGGACGTGCGCGACCGCGTCCAGGCCACGCTCAGCAAGCTGCCGGACGAGGTGGAGACGCCCGTCGTGGAGAAGTTCGACATCGGCGCGGCGCCCATCATCACGCTGGCGCTCGCGGGCGCCCTGCCGGTGGAGGAGCTGACGCGCGTCGCGGATGACGTGGTGAAGCCGGCCCTCCAGCGCCAGCAGGGCGTCGGCAGCATCGACATCGTCGGTGGCCGGGAGCGGGAGATCCAGCTCGTGGTGGATCCGCAGCGGCTGCGGGGCTTCGGGCTGGCCATCAGCGACGTCTCCCAGGCGCTCAAGGCCCAGAGCCTGGACGTCCCGGGTGGCCGCAGCATGGACAACGGCCGCGAGCGCGTGGTGCGCCTCACGTCCGAGGCCAAGAGCGTGGAGGAGATCCGCAACATCATCATCACCAGCTCGGGCGGCTCGCCCATCCGCGTGCGCGACATCGCGGAGGTGGTGGACGGCCCCGCGGAGCAGCGCTCGGGCGCGAAGAGCGGCGAGCGCAGCGCGGTGGCCATGGTGGTCCGCAAGCAGTCCGGCTCCAACACGGTGCAGGTGGCGGACCTGGTGAAGGAGTCGCTGGACGAGATCAACAAGAACCTGCCGGCGGGCGTGCAGGTGGAGACGGTGACGGACAACGCGCGGTTCATCCGTTCGTCCATCCACGCGGTGCAGGAGGACCTCATCCTGGGCGGCGTGCTCGCGGTGCTCATCGTGTTGGTGTTCCTGCGCAACCTGCGCTCCACCGTCGTGGCGGCCATCGCGCTGCCGGTGTCCGTCGTGGGCACGTTCGCGGTGATGGCGGCGCTGGGCTTCACCTTCAACATGATCACGATGCTGGCGCTGACGCTGTCCATCGGTCTGCTCATCGACGACGCCATCGTGGTCATCGAGAACATCGTGCGTCACATGGAAGAGGGCGCCACGCCCATGCAGGCCGCGCTGGAGGGCGCCGGACAGATTGCCCTCGCGGTGCTCGCGGTGACGCTCGCCATCGTGGCGGTGTTCATCCCGGTGGCCTTCATGGACGGCATGATCGGCAAGTTCTTCTACCAGTTCGGTGTCACGGTGGCGGTGGCGACGCTCATCTCCTACGTGGTGTCCATGACGCTCACGCCCATGCTGTCCTCGCGCCTCTTGCGTGAGCACGGCCACCCGACGGGCCTGTCCGCGTCGGTGGAGAAGGTGCTGGTGGGCATGGAGAACGGCTACCGGAAGATCCTGGGGGGCATCCTGCGGCACCGCGCCCTCACGATGATCGTCGCGGTGGTGGTGCTCTTCGCCACCTTCGGTCTGGCCCGGTTCCTCAAGTTCACGTTCATCCCCGAGCAGGACAACGGCAACATCAAGCTCACGGTGGAGCTGCCCATCGGGTCCACCATCCAGGAGACCCAGGCCCAGCTGGACAGCATGGCGGCCCAGGTGCGGGCGCTGCCGGGCATCGACTCCACCTTCACCACCGCCGGTGGTGGCGTGCAGGAGGAGGTCCACAAGGGCGAGGTCCTCATCAACCTGAAGTCGGTGAAGGAGCGCGCCTTCAAGCAGAGCGAGCTGAAGGCCTACCTGCGCGAGACCATCCATCCCCCCGCGGGCGTGACCGTGGCCGTGCAGGACGTGGCCGCGGTGGCCGGCGCGGGCTCGCGCTCGCAGCAGGTGCAGTTCAACCTGCGCGGTGACAACTGGAAGGAGCTGACCGAGTCCGCGGAGAAGATGCGCAAGGAGATGCTCAAGAACCCGGGCCTCACCGACGTGGACATGACCTACCGCTCCGGCAAGCCGCAGTACGACGTGCAGGTGGACCGCGACCGCGCGGCCACCCTGGGCGTGCCGGCCGCGTCCCTGGGCGCCACGCTGCGCGCCTTCCTGGGCCGCGACAAGGTGCTGGACTACCGCGAGGGCGGCGACACGTACGAAGTGAAGCTGCGCCTGCCTCCAGAGACGCTGGCGTCCGCGGACTCGCTCGGCCAGCTCGCCGTGCGCGCGCCGTCCGGGCAGCTGGTGGAGCTGCGCAACCTGGCGCGCATCGTCCCCGCCGAGGGCCCGGTGCAGATCGACCGTCAGGCGCAGAAGCGGCAGATCACCATGCTGGCGAACCTGAAGCAGGGCTACGCGCTCTCCGACGCCATCTCCTACATGCAGGGCTACGCCGCCAAGGAGCTGCCCAAGAGCGTCACCGGTGAGCTGGAAGGCAACGCGAAGGAGCTGGGCAAGTCGGTGGCCGCCTTCGGCACCGCCCTGCTCCTGGGTATCATCCTCATCTACATGATCCTCGCGGCCCAGTTCGAGAGCCTCATCCACCCGTTCACGATCATGCTGTCGCTGCCCTTCGCCTTCATCGGAGCCATTGGCGGCCTGCTCATCACCGGCCAGTACATGTCCATGTTCGCCCTCATCGGCGTCATCATGCTCATGGGTCTGGTGGTGAAGAACGGCATCCTCCTGGTGGACTTCACGCTCCAGGTCCGTGAGAAGGGCCGCACCGCGCACGAGGCCCTGCTGGAGGCCGCCCCGGTCCGTCTGCGCCCCATCCTGATGACGACCATCGCGATGATCGCCGGCATGATCCCGGTGGCGCTGGCGAAGGGCGACGGCGCGGAGACGCGCGCGCCCATGGCCATCACCATCATCGGTGGTCTGGTCACCTCCACGTTCCTCACGCTGGGCGTGGTGCCGGTGGTGTACTCGCTGCTGGATCAACTGGCCGCGCGCTTCAAGCGCGACAAGGGCAAGGACCCGGGCTTCGCGGGTGGCGCCGGCCCGGCCCATGGGGGCCCGGTGAACCAGGACCGTGAACGGGAAGCCGCGGCCGCCGCGGCTCGGGTGGAGACGGCCTGATGCGCCGCCCGACCTCCATCACTCCCCCCTCGGAGCTCGACACGCGCTCCGAGGGGCAGGACGAGGCCGCCGACGGGCTGTCTCCGATGGAGCGGCTGATCCAGGAAGGCGACCGGTCCACGCCGGACTCTCGCCGCTTCATCGCCCTCATCAAGGAGCTGGCCTACTTCCGCTCCTTGAGGGATCCGCTGGCGAGCCTCTGCGACGACATGCGGCTCACCCCCACCCAGGTGCACGCGCTGGGGTGGCTGGGCATGGACGGCCCCACCCAGGTGGGGGTGCTGGCCCAGCGCATCGGCATCACCAAGAAGACCATCACCGGGGTGGTGGACCGCCTGGAGGACATGGGCATGGTGGAGCGCGGCCGGGACGCGGAGGACCGCCGCGCCGTCACCGCGAAGCTCACCCACAAGGGCTGTGAGCTCTATCAGGCCATCCAGTTGATGACGGACTCCGGCATCCGGCGCCTGATGGACCTCTTGCCCTCCGAGGACCGCGAGTCGCTGTTCGGCATCATCGAACGGATGATTTCACGGATGAAGGCCGCCGCCTCGGCGCGCTGAATCCGTCCGGACAGGTGCGTGGACGGGCGCGGGCTGCGACACTGCCCGCGCCCATGCTCCCCTCCTTCCTGGCCCTGCTCGGGCTTGGCCTGAGCGCCACTCCCCCACCCGCCCCGTCCGCGCCCGACCTCCTGCGCGCGCAGTGCCGCACGCACGCCGCGGATCCGCGCCACCCCTGGGCGCTCGCGCACGGCATGGACCTGGACGGGAAGGCCTTCCGCGCCCGTGACGGCCGCCCCGCCGCGGACGCCATCGTCGCGGGGTTCCTGCACCGCGAGGCCCCGGACGCGGGGGGCGCCCCGCCGCGCTTCTACTTCGACGCGTTCACCCCGGAGGGCGCGCCCGTGGAGCCACACCCGGCGCTCCAGGTGAAGACCTTCGTGCTCGCGGGCTACCCGCTCACGCACGCGTTCCCCGCGCCCTGGGGCCCGGTGACGCTGCGCGACCTGGTGGCGTCACTCCAGCGCGACTTCCGCCCCGCCCTGGCGTCCTCGCCGGAGGGAGCCTGGGCGCTGGACGCGCTGTCACACGTGCTCAAGCCCGGGGCCTCGTTCGTCAACGGCGCGGGAGAGACCGTGCGCATCGACGCGGTGATGGACACCGCGCTCGGCACGCTGGAGGCCGCGCAGGCGGAGCTGGCCCGGGGGATGAAGGCGGGCCTTCCGGAGGTGCCCAAGAACAAGCAGGGCATCTACGCGCACCCGTGTGGAGGGCTCCACTTCTTCCAGGCCGTCGCGGGTTGGGCGCGCTTCCCCCAGGTCCGCAAGGCGTGGGGCGCGCGGCTGGATGCGCAGGTGGACGTGCTGGTGTACCGGCTGGGTTCGGAGACGCGGCAGTACGAGGCCGCGCTCGCCGCCGCCCCCGCGTACCGCATCCCCGTGCTGGTGCAGATGGTGAAGTTCCACGGGCACTTCCTGGAGGCGCTCGGGCGCTACCGGGACGAGGCAGGCTGGAAGCCCACGCCCGGGCAGGCCCGCGCGGTGGAAGCGGCCCGTGCGGCCCTGGAGCGCGCCACCCTCCTGCTGGAGGCCACCGGCGCCTTCCGCGACACCGCGACGCTGGCTCGGACGCAGCCCCAGCTCGCCCTGGACCTGGTGGGGGACGCGTGCCACGCGGCGCGCGGCTGGGACCTGTGGGGGGCCCCGCCGGCGAGGTGAAGCGCGGACGTCACGGGCCGTCCGAGCGCTGCCCTCCTGGCCGCAGCCTACGGAGTCCCGCCGACAGCGCCGCGCGCCCGGAGGCCATCCACCTTCGGCCCCGCTGGCGCGCGACCATCACCGAGCCCAACACGAGCCGCTGGGCGCGCATCTGGAAGAGGTCCGCGCGCAGCTCCATGGGCGTCACCGTGCGGATGCGGCCCTGCTCATAGGCCTCGGTGATGGCGCGGCGCTGGAGCTTGCCGCTGCTCGTCTTCTGGAGCTGGCCGTAGCGGATGAAGAGGACGTCCTGGGGCGCGAGCGTCACGCCCACCGACTCCAGCACCGACTGGCAGACCCGCTGGCGGCTCTGCTCCATCCGCTCCAACGCGGACGGGTGGTTCACCTCCGCCAGCACCACCAGCCGGCCCTTCACCTGGATGACGGCGGTGCGGCCCGCGCGGATGAAGGACAGCCGCTCCACCGCCTGTTCGAAGTCCGCGGAGAAGAAGCTCTGGCCGTTCACCTTGATGCGGTCGTTGATGCGCCCGGTGATGAAGAGCTCGCCCTCTCGCTGGAAGCCCAGGTCTCCCGTGGCGTAGTAGCCGTCCTCTCCACGCAGGGGGCGGTCGTCCAGGAAGTACGACGGCGCGAGGCTGCCACCGCGCAGCTCGATCTCCCCCATCTCGTCCTCGCCGCACACGCGGCCGTCCTCGGCGCGCAGGCGCACCTCGAACTCCGTCAGCGGCCGGCCCACGGAGATGGCGGGCTGGCCATTGGGCGCGGTGATGACGCGCACCATCTGGCCCGGCGGCACGCTCGCCACCATCAGCACCGTCTCCGCCATGCCGTAGCACGGCATGAAGACGTCGCGCCGGAGGCCGCACGGGGCCAGCAGCGCCAGGAAGTGCTCCAGGTTGGGGATGTTGATGGGCTCGCTGCCCAGATAGATGCTGCGCACCCGCGAGAGGTCCAGCCGCTGGACGGCCTCCGCGTCCAGGTCCTTCAGCGTCTTGAGCGCGTAGTCGATGGCGAAGTTGGGGATGACGGAGCCCATCACCTTCTCGGAGGAGATGAGCTCGAACCAGCCCACGGGATCCATCAGGAAGGAGGCCGGCTGCGACAGGAGCAGATCATTGCCCACCGCGAGGCAGGTGAGCAGCCCGCCGATGAGCCCCATGTCGTGATAGAGCGGCAGCCAGCTCGTCACCCTGTCCTCGGACGTGCGTCGGTCGTGGCGGGTGATCATCCGCAGGTTCGCGGCCAGATTCTCCTGGGTGACGGGGACGCCCTTGGGGAACGACGTGGACCCCGACGAGAACTGCACGAACGCCAGCTCCCCCGGCGCCACCTCCCGGAGCCGCGCGCCCGCGCGCGTCGCCCCCGCGGGAGGCAGCGGCAGCCGCTCCAGGGGCAGCTCCAGGCCCGCGAGGCTGGGGGCGTCCAGCACCAGGGAAGCGCCGTAGCGCTCGTGGATGCGCGCGAGGAAGTCCCGGTAGGGGCCCTTGGGCGTGCTCAGGATGTATGGCTTCACCGACAGGGGCACCGCCCCCAACTCCATCAGGCCCAGGAAGGCGAAGATGACGGCCGAGGAGGTCTCGAACGGGAGCACCACGCGGGTGCCCGGCGTCACGCCCCGCGCGCGGAAGTGCTCCGCCGCGGCGGCCACCCGCGCGGGGAAATCCCGGTAGGGAACGACCTCCGGCGGGCCGATGAAGTCGTCATAGAGAAACAGCCCACGGCGCGGATCCGCCGCCTCCAACCGCTGGATGATGTCGAGCATGTGGACTTCCCTCCTCGTCAACCTTCAGGGCGCGGACGCCACCTGGCGCATCCACGCGAGCACCCGGGGCAGCACCTCGCGGCGGGCGCGCTCCCCGCGCACCACGTCGAAGTGGCCCGCGTCCCAGCTCAGTCCCTGCGCACGGCCCAGGACGGCCAGCACCTTCTTCCCACCGCCCAGGTGCTCCACCAGCTTCTGGGCGCGCCGGGGCGAGGCATGGAACCCATCCGCCGCGCCCACGCCCGCGAACACCGGCAGCGTCACCTTCCCCAGCGCGCCCCAGTAGTCCGTCGCGCCATCCGCGCTGCGGAACGCTCCGGTGGGCGCCCAGTCGGTGAACTGCCGCATCACGCCCGCGGGCTCGTCCCAGGGGCCCTGCTTCAGGGCCTTCGCCGGGAAGCGGCCCAGCAGCCCCGCCACCGCGGTGGAGAACCCCAACTGGAAGCGCTTCTTGAGCCCGCCGTCGCTGTAGTCATTCACCGCCGAGGACAGCGTGCACACGCCGGCCAGCATCGCCTGGGCCTCCAGGTCCAGCCCCAGCGCCGCCAGCACCGCGTAGCCGGCCATGCTGTGGGCCAACAAGAACAGCGGTCCCGAGTGGCGCGCGCGCACGGCTCGCACCAGGTCCGGCACGTCATGGCGCACGTAGGTGTCGAAGTTCCAATCGAACGCGCGCGTCTGGGGCCAGCGGCTCTTGCCGTGCCCGCGCAGCGACGCGACGTACGCCGTGCAGCCCTCGTCCACGAAGGAGCGCGCCGGCCCGTCGCCCTGCCCTCCCAGGAAGAAGCGCCCGTCGGAGAACAGTCCCGGGACGAAGAGGATGCCGGGCGTGGAGGCAGGGGCCGCGGCCAGGCTCGCCTCCACGACGTGCAGCGCGTGGCCCCCCGACGTGGGCACCCAGAAGTCCTCCATCAGGGCGGCGTCGGGCTTCGTGTTCGTGCTCATGGACGAGACTCCTCCGAGGGGACCACGGGGCCGCCCGCGGCGGCGAGGAACTGCTGGAGCGACGCGAGCGAGCGCGTCCGCGCATCCAGGAACGCCACGCTCACCACCGCCTCCACCGCCAGGGGTCCGTCCCCGGAGAGGAACACGCGCTGGCGGAACCGGGCGCGGTAGTTCAGCCCCTCCACGTCCAGTTCGTCCTCGGCGGGCGACTCCAGCACCGTGTGCACCCGCACGTCGCCCGGGGGAATCTCGCGGCGGTAGTCCACCTCCACGCGCGACACCACCGCCACCACCGCGGCGCCGCGCTTCAGCCCCTGCCGCTCCAGCCAGGCCCAGCGGCCGGCCTCCAGGTACTCCAGCACGGTGGCGTTGTTCACATGGCCCAGCGTGTCCAGGTCGTTGGGCCGCACGCGCAGCGTGAGCGAGGACTCTTCGAAGTGCACGGGGATGTCCTTCTGGCCGCGAGGGGAACCACGGCGACTTCAGGGAGACGGAGCGCGCGTCACGAGGACCACCGTCGAGACGAACCCTCCGCTGTGGGACAGCGACACGGCGACCTGCCAACCCTCGCGCGAGAGGCGCTCCGCGAGCGCGCCGTGGAACTGGAAGCGCGGCGCGTGCCGGGCATCGTGGACGAGCTCGGCGTCCGTCCAGAACCAGTCCTCCATGGCGGGCAGCGCCTTGAAGAGCGCCTCCTTGGCGCTGAAGCCCGCCGCCAGGCTCTGCTTCGGGGACGCGGAGTGCTCGAAGTAGGCGAGCTCCGCGGCCGTGAAGAAGACGTCCGGCTCCAGCAGGGACCGTGCATCCTCCAGCTCCGAGATGGCCTGGAGGTCATGGCCCAGGCCCATCAGCACCCGACGAGGTCCATCCAGGTGTCTTCGACGCTTTCACGCGACGTCACGGTGATGCCGGTGATGCGCTTGAGCGCGTGGAAGATGAGCTGCTCCTTCTTGCGCAGTGACTCCGGGACCTCGAAGCCGTCCCGGTGCTCCAGCTGATCCCACCAGTTGACGTGGGTGTCGCGAGACTCCACCCGCTCGCGCTTGCTGCCATGCACCTCTCCGCCGTCGCGCAGGAACAGGTGCGCCACCGCGAACGCCTCCTTCGCCTGATAGCCACCGCTGTCCACCAGCGCCTTGGCGAAGGCGATGAAGTAGTTCATGTGCTGGATTTCGTCCGCGGCCACCTGCTTGAACAGCGCGCGCAGCCCCGGATCCTCGACGCGCTGCGAGCACTGGCCGTAGTCCACCGCCGCCACGACCTCCGAGATGGCCAGCAGCGTGAGCGTGCGCAGCATGTCGTCGTCGGGGAAGACCTTGCGGAACTCGATGAAGGTGGCGTCCGTGATGGGCTCCAGCCGCATCACCGTGGACAGGCGGTTGAACGCCGTCTCGTGGTGCGCCTCCTCCTCGTTCCAGTAGCGGCTCCACGTGCCGCACGCCTGCATGATGGCGGCGACCGTGGGGTCCTTCTCCTGCCAGCGGCGGCACTCCGCGTCCGCCAGGCGCTCCAGCCGGTCAGCGCCTGGCTTCGTCGTCAGCTCCGCCCGCCCGGCGTTCCACACGAGGTGCCGGTCGGCTTCTCCCAGGCGCTCGAAGTCCACCGCCGCCAGCATCTCCATCACGCTCCAGCGCCGCGACTCGTGCAGCCGCTGCTGCTCCCACGCCAGGTCCACCAGCGACAGCCCCCGTTGCGTGATGGCCTCGTACAACTCCGCCATGATCGCCGGACGGCCCTCCTGCGCCTGCGCGCCCGGAGTGCTGCTGGGCCCGTCCTCCAAGTCCTGCTCGAGGCTTCCCGCCTGGATGCTCATGCCGACTGTCGCCCCGGGTTCGAGACCTCGGCCATGAACACCTCCAGCACCTTTGATACCGGTGTATCAAGTGACAAGGCAGGCAGTCGTACTCGCAGTCCATACTCCTTGCGCAACCCGTTGGAGGTGCGGGCAAAGGCTTCCATCAGATCGACGCTGTTGGTCATGCGCTCCGAGCGGGTGATGAGGGCCGCGAGCGTCAGGTCGTCGGAGAACAACTCCGCCACTGACAAACCCACGTTTTCTGCGAATTTCTGTCGGATATAGGACTCGAGCTCCTGCGCGTCGGGCACGGGGGACCTTCCTTCCCAGGGCTTGAAAGTCGTTTTCCCAGTCAGAAACCAGGAAAGATCTAACTGTCGCTCCTGAACTGTCAATCGGCAACGGGTCACTTTGGAGCCGCGCGGGAATACGGATCCACGCACGTGTTCTCACGGTGTTCATGCAATGAGACGCGAGATTTCCTCGGCTGTGAAACCTGCTTCTTCCAGGATGACGCGGGTGTGTTGTCCCAGCGCGGGCGGTGGACGCAGTGCGACGTCGCCCATGCGCAGCGGCGTGAGCAGGTGCGTAACACGGATGCCGCGCTGCGCATCGTCCGCGTCCACGAAGAGGCCCCGCGCGCGCAGCTGCGAGTCCGACAACACGTCGTCGCCCTCCGCCACCGGCTCCACGCACAGCTCCGCGCCAGCGAGCCGTTCGCGCCAGTGCGCCATCGGCTCGCTCGCGAAGATGCGGGTGAGCTCTGACTTCACGCGAGCCCCCGCTTCACCGCCCGTGTATGCGTCATCCAGCAGCTCCGGGCGGCCCAGCCGGGCGCAGAGCGCGCCGAAGAACTTGGGCTCCAGCGCTCCCACGGCGAGCCAGCGATCATCCGCGGTGCGGTACAGGCCGTAGCTGGGGTAGCCGCCGTTGAGGGGCTCGCTGCCGCGGGCAAGCGGCGTCCCCGCCTCGCCAGTGAACAGGCGAGCGGCTAGGTGCAGGTGGAGGAACGCGAGCGCGCCGTCCGTCATGGAGACATCCACGAAGCGGCCCACGCCGGTGCGCGCGCGCTCGTGCAGCGCGGCGAGGATGCCCACCAGCGCGAAGAGGCTGCCACCGCCGATGTCCGCCACCTGGACGCCCGGGAACGCGGGCGCGCCGCCCGCCTCGCCGCCGTAGCCCAACAGCCCCGCGCGGGCCACGTAGTTGAGGTCGTGCCCCGCCTTGAGCCGGTCCGGCCCTGTCTGCCCATAGCCGGAGATGGCGCAGTAGATGAGCCGCGGGTTCCTGCGCCGCAGCACCGCTTCGCCCACGCCCAGCTTGTCCATCACGCCCGGACGGAAGCTCTCCACCAGCACGTCGTAGCCGTCCACGAGGCGCAGGAGCGCCTCGCGTCCCTCCGGCGTCTTCAGGTTGAGCGTGAGCGAGCGCTTGTTGCGGTGCAGTCCGTAGAAGAGCGCGCCCTCGCCGTCGCGGTGCGGCGGCATGTGCCGGGTGGCGTCCCCCACGTCCGGGTCCTCCACCTTGTCGACGGTGGCACCCAGGTCCGCCAGCACCAGCGTCGCGTACGGGCCGGGCAGCAGCCGCGACAGGTCCAACACCCGCAGGCCGGCGAGAGGAGAGGACGGCTCGGACATGGAAGGGGACTCCAGGGGGAGGGGCACGACATGACGACGGCGCGTCCCCTCGAGGGTGACGCGCCGTCGGTACGACCCGAGACGGAGGGTGTATCAGCCGAGCAGCTTCGCCAGCTTCATGGCGAGGCCCATGTCCATCGGCTTGAACTTCAGCTTGCCCTGCATGGCGGCCATCTGCGCGTTCAGCTTCTTCTCCGTGATCTTCACGAAGTCGTCGTTGCTGACGGTGACCGTCATCTTGGACGCGCCATTGATGCCCTCGGACACCCAGCCCTCGGTCTTCGTGGTGTCCAGCGTCCACTTGCCGCCGCCCTCACCCGAGACGTCGAAATGGATGACGGCGTTGATCTCCTTCGCCAGCTCCGGCTTCGCCTGCAGCCGGTTGGGGATCTCCGTCTCGATGATGTCCTTCGCGGTCGCCATGACTCGCTCCTTTGATCAGCGTTGATTGGTGAATCAAGCCCGCGCGGACCGTAATGGCGCCCCTCCGCCGGGTCAAGGGTGGGCCGAGGCGCTGTCCTCAGACGCGCGACGTGTCCACCGAAGGGCCCAGGGAGTGTCGCACCATCGACAGCAGATCGTTGAGCTCGAAGGGCTTGGCCAGATGGCCCACCGCGCCAATGTCCTTGGCCTTGCTGCCGACGTTGCGGTCCGCGCTGAGGACGATGAGCGGGATGCTCGCGACGGACGGCTGCTTCTGTCGCATGCGCTGGGCGAACTCCCAGCCGTCCATCACCGGCATCATCAGGTCCAGCAGGATGAGGTGGGGAGGATCCGGCTCCAGCCGCTCCAGGGCCTCCTTGCCGTTGCGCGCACGGCGGATCTCGAAGCCCTCGGCCTCGAGGATCTCCGAAAGGGCTTCCAGGATGTCGGGATCATCGTCCACGACGAGAACCACGGGCGCGCCAGAGTGCTGTGCGTTGAGCGAGGTCAGAGGTGTCTCCTCGATGCCGCTACCAGGGGCCGATCATCCACCATCAGCGGACCCACTGGCGCAAGAAATTTAGGGGGCCTCTCCGGAAGCGGGAGCCCGTTGCAAAACCGACAGTCACTGCTCACCCTTCCGTTGACCCGAAGCACGGACAGGGGAGGTCCGCGTGACGTGGATGGGGGAGACATCCGGAGCCACCGAGCCGACGCCTGGGCTCGTGCTGCTGCCCCGCCAGGGGGTGCCGCGCCTGCTCGGCCCCCTGCTGCTGGAGTACCTGGGACTGGACGCCCTGCCCCCCCTGTCGGGGACGGACGGCATCGACGGGTTGATGACGGCGGCCGGCTTCCACCAGCGAGACGGAGCCCGGGACCTGTGGGAGCGCGAGGAGCGCGCGGTGCGGGTGGGCGAGGAGCTGCTGGCGGAGGGTGGGCGCCTGGTGTGGGTGCTGCCGGAGCCATGGAGCGCCGCGGAGGCGCCCAGGCCCGAGGGGCGCGTGGCGGAGCGCGTGCGCTACCTGTCGCTCGCGTCGCATGACCTGCGCGGCTCGCTGGCCAACATCCGCTCGTACGCGGCGCTGCTGCTCAACGGGCGCGTGCCGCTGGAGCCCAAGGCGCAGCGCGGGTTGGAGACCATCCTGCGCAACGCGGACCGGGCGCTCGCGTTCGCCCAGGACTTCTTCGACTCCAGCCGCGCGGACCTGGGCGCGCTGGCGTGCGAGCGCGAACGACAACCGCTCCTGCCCATCCTGGCCGCCGCCGTGGAGCGCATGCGCGCCGCCGCGTCCGCCGCCAACGTGGCGCTGGTGATGGACCCGCTGCCGGACCTGCCCGACATGGAGGTGGACGCGGGCCGCATCCAGCACGCGGTGGAGGCCTTCGTGCACCACCACCTGGGCCACGCCCAACCGGGCGAGGAGCTCCACGTGCGGGCCACGCCCCAGGGGCACCAGGTGAGGGTGGAGGTGCGCCGCGACGGCGCGGCGGTTCCGGAAGAGGACACCTCCGCCATCTTCCAGTGCGAGGAGCGCGCCTTCCGCGAGCGCAAGCTGGAGGATCCGCTGCGCGTCTTCCTGGCCCGGCAGGAGGTGGAGGCCCACGGCGGCCAGGTAGGCGCCCAGGCGGACGCGGGCGGCAGCACCCTGTTCCTCACGCTCCCCGTGCCCCTGACCAGAGACGTGGGGCAGCCAGCAGGCTGGCAGGCGTAAGCCGCCCACGCGGGAGTTGCTAGCGCGACCCACCTCCCCCCGGTATGCTCCTGCGCGCATTTCGCGAGGAGCGAAGCCATGGGTTTGAAGCTTCCTGAGATTCTGTTGATTTTCGCGGCGCTGCTGCTGCTGTTCGGCGGCTCGCGGCTGCCACAGCTCGGCTCGTCCCTGGGCAGCGCGCTCCGCAACTTCAAGCGCGGCTTCTCCGGTGACGAGAAGGACGAGGCCAGCGACAAGAAGCAGGGCACGCTGTCCGCCACCTCGGGTGTGGACAAGGACGTCGCCGCCAAGTCGCCCAGCCACCACGCCTGACGCCGCGCGGGAGGGCCCACGAAGGCCCTTCCCCGGGACATGGACGCTGAAGGCCCTGACGCCCGTACCGCGGACCGCGTGAAGCAGTCCATGGACGGGCGTCGGGCTTCATCATGCAATGCATGCCGCGCGCTCCCCTGGGCGGTCCGGGGAGCGCGGGCGGGCGGGCCTAGTCCGCCACCTTCGCGCCTTCGTACATGGCGTCGATGGTCTTGATGTACTTCTGGCTGGCCACCTTGCGCTTCACCTTGAGGGTGGGCGTGAGCTCGCCGGTCTCCTGCGTGAAGTCCGCGTCCATCACCGCGATCTTCTTGATGCTGGAGTACGGGGGGATCTCCGCGTTCACCTTCTTGATGATCTCCTCGACGGCCGTCTTGATCTCCGGCCGCTGGGAGTTCTGCGCGTAGGTGCCCACCGCGATGCCCTTGTCCTCCAGCAGCTTGCGCGCCGGGTCCTCCGCCACCGTGATGAGCGCGACGAGGAACGGCCGCTTGTCGCCGTACACCATGGCCTGGCTGATGAGCGGGAAGGTCTTGAGCGTGTTCTCGATGTTCTGCGGCGCCACGTTCTTGCCGCCCGCGGTGACGATGATGTCCTTCTTGCGGTCGGTGATGCGCAGGTAGTTGTCGGAGTCCACCTCGCCGATGTCGCCGGTGTGGAACCAGCCGTCCGGCTCCAGCACCTCCGCCGTGGCGCTGGGGTTCTTGTAGTAGCCCTTCATCACGCAGGGGCCACGCACGAGGATCTCCCCGTCGGCGGCGATCTTGATCTCCGTGCCCGGCACCGGCGGGCCCACGGTGCCGATCTTGATCTTCTCCACCCGGTTGGCGTTGCACGGAGCGCTGGTCTCCGTGAGGCCGTAGCCCTCCAGCACCTTCAGGTCGAGCAGGTCGAAGAAGTAGGCGATCTTCCGCGACAGCGGCGCGCCGCCGGAGATGAAGATGCGCATGTTGCCGCCCAGCTTCTCATCCAGCGTCTTGCGCACCTTGGAGAAGACCAGCTTCTTCGCCAGGGTGAACATCAGCGAGTTGTACTCGCGGCCCTGCGCGCGCGCCTCCGCGTACTCGTCGAAGAGGCCGAAGGCCCACTTGAACAGCTTGCCCTTCACGCCGGGCGCCGCGGAGCCGTTGGCGACGACGTTGTTGTAGACCTTCTCGAACACGCGGGGCACCGACGGCAGCACCGAGGGGCGCGTCTCCGCCAGGTTCGCCAGCAGCTTGTCCACCGACTCCGCGATGATGAGCCGGAAGCCCAGGGCCAGCCACGCGGCCTTCACCACCTGGGCGAACACGTGCGCCAGGGGCAGGAAGAGCATCACGGTGTCGTTGGGCACCATCATGCCCATGGCCAGGGTGGCCTTCGCCTCATAGGCCCAGTTGCCGTGGGTGAGGATGACGCCCTTGGGGTCGCCCGTGGTGCCGGAGGTGTAGATGATGAGGTTGGTGTCCTCCGACTTCACCTGCGCCACGCGCTCGGCGAAGGCGGCGTCGGTCGCCTGGGGATGCCCCTTGCCGGAGGCGATCATGTCCGCGAGCGACAGCTCCTTGTCGCCGGAGACGGGCCCCTCGAAGACGATGATCTTCTGCAGCGCCGGGATGTCCCCCAGCTTGGAGCGGACGCGGGACAGCCGGCCCGCCTGCTTGGCGTCCTTCTCGTCGGAGTCGACGAGCAGGACCTTCGTCTCCGAGTGGTTGAGGATGTAGCGACACTCATCCGGCGTGTTGGAGCCGTAGATGGGCACCGTGATGGCCTGCGCCGCGGTGATGGCGAGGTCCGCGATGATCCACTGCAGGCTGGTGTTCGCGAAGATGGCCACCCGGTCCCCGGGCTGAACGCCCTGGGCGATGAGGCCCGCGGCCTGCGCCTTCACGTCCTCCAGCACCTGCGAGAACGTGACGTCCTGCCAGCGCCCATCCTTCTTGTGGGTCGCCCCCACCTTGGAGGCATTCTGGGCCCGCTGAACGAGCAACTGGACGAGGTTCTGCTCCTGCGTCCCGCCCGCCGCGGGAGCCGTCGTGACCTGACTCTCTGCCCTCACTTGAGCTCCTCCTGGATGTCAGCATCCACCTTCTTGGCCCACTGCTGCACACGCTGCCCCTCAGCGGGGTTGTACGCGGTGCTTCCCTGCTTGACCTTCTCGATGGCGGCGCTCGCGTCCTTCGCCTTGCCGTCCTTCAGGAGCGTCTCGGCGAGGTAGTAGTGCGCGCGCAGCGACTGCGGAAACCGGGCGATGGCCTTCTGGAAATACTCCGCGGACTTGCCCAGGTCACGCTTCGGCCACGGCAGCTCATAGAAGTAACGCCCCTTGACCAGCCAGGGACCGCCGGACTCGTACGTCGGGTCGATCTTCAGCGCGGTGTCCAGGCGCTCGTTGAACTTGCCTTCCAGCCCGTCGCCCAGCGCCTTCATGATGCCCACGGCCTGCGAGTAGGAACCAATGCCGCATGCGGCAAAGTAGTGCCCCTCCACGCGCGCCGGCTGGAGCTTCGCGGCCTTGTCACCGGCCTCCCAGGTCTGCTTGCCCAGGACCATCTTCAGCTTCTTCTCCGTGGCGCCGTCCGCCTGCCACTGGAGGATGCGCGCCTTGCGCCACGCGAGGTCGAAGTCCTCCGGCGCCGCCGCCAGGGCGTCCTTGAGCCCCGTCTCCAGCGCCTTCACCGCCTCGGCGTCGTTGCGTCTGGAAAACAACGCGTCGAGCTGCTCGAGCAGCGCTGGCTCCGCCGCCTCGACGGGGAGGGCCCAAAGCAGCCCTAGGGCAAGCAATTTCAGGCGCATCGAAATGCCTTAGCACGCACGCTTGCCTACCATCAACCGAACGCGCCAGACGCAGCGCGGCAAAAAAGCAGACGGGGTCGGCAAGGTGCGAACACCCCGCCAGACCCCGTCGCCGTCCGTGCTTTCTGCCGCTTCGCCGCTTCAGGCCGCGTCGGCCGTGGCGGTGTGCTCCTCGTTCTCGTTGAAGGCGATGAGGTAGCGCTCCAGGAAGTTCTTCGTCTTCAGCTCCACCTGACGGACGCGCTCGCGCGACACGCCCCAGCGCTGGCCCAGCTCCTCCAGGGTGAGCGGCTTGTCCTGCGTGAGCCGCTCCTGGAGGATGTCCCAGCCCAGGTCGCCGATGCGCTTGCGCACCTTCGCGAGGGCGTCCTGGATCTCCGTGTCCTGCTCGCGCGAGAGGAACGTCTCCTGCGGCGAGGGGCCGCCGTCCTCCAGCCGGTCGAGGAAGGTCGTCTCGCCCTCCTCGTCGATGGTGGCATCCAGCGAGAAGTCCACCATGCTGCCGCGCTCCGCCTCGCCGCCGCGCACCTGGCTGCGGTTGTCCTTCAGATAGCGGGTGATGTAGGCGCGGATCCACCACACGGCATAGGTGGCGAAGCGCACGTTCTTCTTCGGATCGAAGTGCTCGATGGCCTTCATCAGGCCCACGTTGCCTTCCTGGATGAGGTCGTCCAGGCGGGCCCCGCGGTTGGCGAACTTCTTCGCGACCGCGACCACGAAAGCGAGGTTGGAGCTGGCGAGCGTCTGCCGGGCGCTCTCGTCACCCTTGCGGGCCTGGCGGGCCAGCTCATACTCCTGCTCACGGGTGAGCTGCTGGTGCCCCCCCAGGTGACGCAGGTAATGCGAAAGGCCCTCTGCCGCGTACTTCGTCGAGTTGGCCATGATTTCCCGTCCTTCCGTTCGTAACTGCCGGACGCGATGAATCCCCCGACGAACCGCGTCCACCTGTCACTAGGACGCGCAACGACGGAAAGGGTTTCTCATTCCTGCCAAGAAGGGCATTTCGCCCGCTTACCCTTGTCAAAAGCCCGTCACGCACTCGTCCCCGCGGGCCTCGAGAGGTGAGGGACGCGACGGGTGGGACAGCACCTACGTTTCCGGCCACGAATTCTTCAACGCTTGGGAGCGGGGAAGATTTTCTCGGGGTTGAGCAGCCCTGATGGATCAAAAAAGGCCTTCAGGCGTCGCTGGAGGTCCAGCAGCGCGGGGGCCTGTTCCAGCGCCAGATATTCCCGCTTGGCGTGGCCCACGCCGTGCTCACCGGTGATGGTGCCCCCCAGGGAGACCGTCAGTTCCAACATCCGACGAAGAGCCTCCTCGACGAGCGGGCGTTGGTGGGGACCGTCGTAGAGGATGTTGGCGTGCAGGTTGCCGTCACCCGCGTGGCCATACGTGGCCACGGTGAGGCCCAGCGATTCTCCCATCTGCTTCAGCCGCTCGATGATCTCGGGAATTTTCGAGCGGGGGACCACGATGTCCTCCGAAATCTTCGCGGCCTTGAGCGCGCGCAATGCCGGAGAGATGACCCGGCGCGCGGCCCACAACCGTTCGCGCTGGGCATCGTCCTGGGCCACCAGGGTCTGGGTGGCCCCGTGCTGGTCGCAGATGCCTCCCAGGAGGTTCAGCTCCGCGAGGACACCCTCGGGTGTGTTGCCGTCCACCTCGGCGATGAGGGCCGCCCCCGCGTCCGGGGGGAACTGGAAGCTGCCCCGGTGCACGATGGCCTGCACGGCCACCTCGTCGATGAGCTCCAGGCAGCGAGGCAGGATGCCGGCGGCGAGCACCGCGGAGACGCCCCGGGCCGCGGCCAGCACGGAGGGGAACACCACCAGCGCGGTCATCACCTGGCGCGGCAGGGGAATCAGCTGCACCGTGATTTCGGTGGCCACGCCGAGCGTGCCCTCGGAGCCGACGAAGAGCCCCACGAGGTCATAGCCCGCCACGCCCTTGATGGTGCGCCGGCCCACGCGGAGCACCTCGCCGTCCGGGAGCACCCACTCCAGGCCGATGACGTAATCGCGGGTGACGCCGTACTTGAGGGCGCGGGGGCCGCCGGCGTTCTCCGCCACGTTGCCGCCCAGGGTGCAGAACTCCCAGGAGTTCGGGTCGGGTGGATAGAAGAGGCCCTGCGCCTCCACGGCCTTCATCAAGTCGCCCGTCACCACGCCGGGCTCCACCACCGCGGTCAGGTCCTCCGTGGAGATGGAGCGGATCCGGTTCATGCGCTCCAGGCTCACCGCCATGCCGCCCCTCAGGGGCAGCGAGCCACCGCTCTTGCCGCTGCGCGCGCCACAAGGGGTGAAGGGCACGCCGTGCGCCTGGCAGGCCTTGAAGATGGCGGACACCTGCGCGGTGGTCTCCGGCAGGAGGACGGCGTCCGGCGGATAGACGCCGCTGTCGGATTCATCGCGCGCATAGGCCGCGAGCGAATCCGCGTCGCGCTTCACCTGTCCCGCCGCCAGCACCTCCGACAAGGCCTCCAGCACCTGCGTCACGCGCTCGGGCGCGACCCGTTCGAAGGTCTGGGCGGCGGGATTCATCGCCAGGCCCCCGGGCGAGCGCCCAGCCGGGCCCACAGCTCGCGGCGCAGCGGGCCGTCACGGCGCAGGCGGCCCTCGTAGGCCTCCGCGTGGGTGACGGCGTCGCGCTGGTGGTCGGCCCGCAACCGCAGACACGCCTGCTCCGCCTCCAGGATGCAGGCGGTGGCGGGGCTGTCGAGCACCCGCGCCAGGGACTGCGCCACTTCACGGGCCAGGTCCTCCTGGAGGATGAGCCGGTGCGCGAAGCAGTCCACAAGCCCCGCGAGCCGGCCGAAGCCCACCACGCGCGAGCCAGGCACATAGGCCACGTGCGCGCGGCCGGTGAAGGGCAGCAGGTGGTGAGGGCACATGGAGTGGAAGCGCAGGTCCGTCACCACGACCAGCTCGCCAGAGGAGTTGGGGGGCGCGGGATAGGTCTTGCCGAGCGCCTCCTCGGGCGTGCGGCCATAGCCGTCGAGGAAGCCGTTCATCCACACGTCGGCCACGCGCTTCGGCGTGTCCACCAGGTTCACGTCGTCCAGGGACAGGCCCGCGGCGGTGAGGAAGTCTCGAACCGCGCGGGCCATGGCGGCGGAGTCGGGACGCGCGGCGCTGGGGGCCTGGGCCTGGGCCTGGGCGGCGGGGGCGCGGCGACGGGGGCGGGAGGGGGGCACGGGCGGCGGAACTCCTGGCGCGGGGGCCTGTGGGTGAGGCTCATCCAACCTAACCGATGCGGCCAGAAGGGACGCCTGGAATGAAAACACCGTTCCCGTGTCCTCGTGTTTCAGGCGCGGCCTCCACGCCAGAGGTTCGTGCGTCGACGTTGAATCGCCACCCCGCCCCACCGTCCGTCACCGGGTCGCCCCCGAGACGTACGCCCCCTGCCTGCCTTGACACTCCCGGGGGCCGACAGTAAGCCAGTCGGGAACCCCAGATGCTTTCGCGCGCCCACACCCTTGCCCGCCTCACCGCGATGCTGCTCGTCGCGCTCTGGGGTATCCAGCCGCTGGGGCTGGTGCTGCACGTGGAGCAGCACGCGCATCGGTTCTGTCCGCAGCACCAGACGTTCGAAGAGGACGCGCGGCGCGCGAACCCCTCGCTGTCCCGCTTCGCCGAGCGCATCTCCGTCATCGCGTCCGTCCCGAGCGCCGTGGCGGATGCACCGGGCCTCAACCACGAGACGTGTCCGCTGCTCACGGCGGCCCCGCAGGCGACCGCGCCGCTCGCGGGAGAGACCCTCGCCGTCTCGGCGTGCGTGGAGAGCAACCACCCGCCCACCGCGCCGCCGCGCTCCTTCGCGCCGCTCGCCGTCCTCGACACCGCGCCCAAGGCCTCGCCTCCGACGCACGCGTAGTCCGCGTGTCGTGTCCGTGAAGCAGGTCATTGGTCGACGGTCGTCGCGGGGCATCGTGCTCCCCGGCCGTCCGGTATCGAGGAGCAGTCACCCGTGTCATTTCTTCCGCGCAGGCATTCCCGCGCCCTTGCCGTCATGCTCGCCGCTCAGCTGTCCGCGAGCGCCGCCTGGGCCCAGCAGTCATCGCCCCCTTCCACCGCCGCCCCACCCGCCTCCGAGTCCCCACCCGAGCCCGCGCCGGCCAGCGATACGCCGGCCCTGAGCCCGGAGGAGATGTCGGAGATCGAGAAGGCACTGGGCTCCGACACGAGCACCCGCGCGCGCCCCTCCGGGAGCACGTCCCCGGCGTCGCCCACCGCCACCAACGACTCGGGCGTGACGCCGCTCAAGCTGCCCAACGCCATCTCCAGCGGCACCAACTTCCTCAACCTGAGCTTCATCCTGGACATGGCGCTGGCGGCCTTCTCCAGCAAGGAGCCCCTGCAGGGCGGAGGACACGACCCGACGCAGAACGGCTTCAACCTCCAGCAGCTGGAGCTGTCCATCGGCTCGGTGGTGGATCCGTACTTCCGCTTCGACAGCAACATCGTCTTCAGCCAGTTCGGCGTCGAGATCGAGGAGGCCTACGCCACCACGTTGGACCTGCCCGCGAACCTCCAGGTGCGCGCGGGCCAGTTCCTCACCCGCTTCGGGCGGATCAACTCCACCCACCCGCATGCGTGGGACTTCGTCGACCAGCCCTTCGTCATGAGCCGCGTGTTCGGCGCGGAGGGCAACCGGGGCCTGGGCGTGGAGGCGTCCTGGCTCACGCCGCTGCCCTGGTACGTGGAGGTCGTCGGCAGCGCCACCGACGCCAAGGGAGAGGCCACGGCGCGCAGCTTCTTCGGCGCGACCCCGGAGCGCGTGCTGTCACCGCTGGACTTCCAGCTCACGGGCGCGGTGAAGCAGTTCTTCCCGCTGTCGGATGACCTGTCCCTGCTGTGGGGCCTGTCCGCCGCGGCCGGGCCCAACGCCACGGGCTACCGCAACCACACCAGCCTCTACGGCACGGACGTCTACGTGAAGTTCCGGCCCATCACGGAGCAGAGCGCGCAGCAGCTGGTGTTCCAGGCGGAGGTCATCTACCGGCGCCGCCAGGTCCCGGAGGACGTGCTGTCCGACTGGGGCGGCTACGCCCAGACGGTGTGGCGCTTCTCCAACCGCTGGGCCACGGGCGTGCGCTACGAGTTCGGCACGCCCGCGAAGACGCAGGAGGGCCGCGTCGCGAATGATCCGCTCGACCCCGAGTGGATCGCCAACCGCCAGCGCATCAGCGCGTCGGTGACGTTCTGGCCCACCGAGTTCTCCCGGCTGCGCCTGCAGGCCGCCACGGACCGCGTGGGCTGGCGCGCGACGCCGGACTACTCGGCCTTCCTCGCGCTTGAAGTCGTGACCGGCGCCCACGGTGCCCATGCTTTCTGATCCCTTCTTCCGGAGCCCTTCCATGCGTTCCCTTCGCCTGTTCGCGGCCCTGTGCGCCGCCGTCGTCTGTTTCGCCGCTGCTCCCGCGCATGCGGAGCTCAAGGTCGTCGCCACCCTCCCGGACCTCGCCGCGCTGGCGAAGGCCGTGGGCGGGGACAAGGTGGACGTGACGTCCCTGGCGCTGCCCACGCAGGACCCCCACTTCGTGGACGCCAAGCCGAACCTGGCGCTCGCGCTCAACCGCGCGGACCTGCTCATCGCCGCGGGCCTGGACCTGGAGATCGGCTGGCTGCCCACGCTCCAGGTGGGCGCGCGCAACAACCGCATCCAGACGGGCAACGACGGCTACCTGGACGCGTCGCGGCTGGTGAACCTCCAGGAGGTGCCCACGACGCAGGTGGACCGCAGCCAGGGCGACGTGCACCCCGGCGGCAACCCGCACTACCTCTATGATCCGCGGCAGGCGCTGGCGGTGGCGCGCGGCATCGAGGCGCGCATGTCCCAGCTGGATGGGAAGAACGCGGCCACCTACAAGGCGAACCTCGCGAAGTTCACGCAGGAGCTGCAGGCCGCGCAGGCGGGCTGGGAGAAGCGGCTCGCGGGCCTCAAGGGCGTGCCCGTCATCGCGTACCACCGCACGACGGCGTACCTGCAGGACTGGCTGGGCTTCACCACCATCGCGTTCCTGGAGCCCAAGCCGGGCATCCCGCCGAACCCGTCCCATGTCGCGCAGGTGCTGGCCCAGGGCAAGGCGCGCAAGGCGCGGATGGTGCTGAAGGAGGACTACTACCCGGACAGCATCGCGAAGCTCGTGGCGTCGAAGATCCCCGCGGCGCTCGTCACGCTTCCCGGCGGCACGGACTTCCGCGGAGGCCAGACGTACCTGCAGCGCATGGACCTGATGGTGAGCCGGCTGGAGCAGGGCCTCACCGGGAAGGGGGAGTGACGCCATGAAGCGCTTCGCATCCAAGGCCTGGCTGATCCCCCTCGCGCTCGTGTCCGGCTGTGCGTTCGACGCGGGCGAGAACTTCGCGGTGCTGGAGCCCACCGTCGAGGCCTCCTACACACCGCTGCCCCGCCGCGACGCGGGTGACGGCTACCAGGCGCTCGCCTCCGACTTCCAGCTGCGCATGGACTCCGGCGCGGTGAGCCTGGGCAGCATCGACCTGCTGGCCAGCTCCGGCGGCGGGGGCACCACGACGTTCGACCCGTCCTCTCCGCCCCCGGGCTACACGCTGTGCCACAACGGTCACTGCCACCGCGATGACGGGGCGCTGGTGGACTACGCGGACATCGAGGCGGAGCTGGGCGGCGGTGGCGGCAGCACCACCACCACGGTGGCCAACCTGCCCGTACAGACCGAGTTCGACCTGCTCACCCCCCAGACCGTGGGCGTCACCTGCCGGCCGGGCTGTGAGCTGGGACGAACGACGCTGTCCCGCGGACGCTGGTCCGTCACCGCCCTGCGGCTGAGCGGCAGCGTGCGCGATGGCCGCGTTCCGGCGCGCTTCGCGGGGGCGCTGCCCTTCCGCTTCACCGCGGCGGCGACGGGGACGGAGGCCACCCCGGTGGTGCTGCTCACCGGCGACCTGGACGTGCCCGCCGACCGGGACAACAAGCCGCGCGTGTCGCTGGGGCTGAAGCTGGCGCTGACGCCGACGCTCTTCGACGCGGTGGACTGGTCCGCCGTGACGGTGGGCGCGGACGGCGTCATGGACCTCGACGCGCCCGCGAACGCGGCGGTGCGCGCGGCGCTGCTGGAGAAGGTGGCCCAGGTGAGCCCCACCGCGGAGGTGACTCGTGGCGCATGGTGAGCACGAGACGGAGCTGGACCGGGGGCACCGCGCCGCGCCGCCGCCAGAGCCGGGCGAGCCGCTGCTGAAGTGCGAGCAGCTCGTCATCGGCTATGGAGGCAAGGACATCCTGCCGCCCATGGACCTGGTGGTGCGCCGCCGGCAGTTCGTGGCGGTGGTGGGCCGCAACGGCTCCGGCAAGAGCACCTGGTTCAAGACGCTGCTGGGCCTCATCCCGCCGGTGTCCGGGAGGATTGCCCTGGGCGCGCCGCACATCCGCAGCGCGTACGTGCCGCAGATGTCCTCCATCGACTCGCTCCTGCCAGTGCACGCGCGTGAGCTGACCGGGTGGGGACGGCTGTCCGGGTGGAACTTCCTCCGGCCGTTCCCCAGCCGCGCGGATCGCCACAAGGTGGAGGCGGCGCTCGACACGGCGGGCGCGCGCGCCATCGCGAAGCGGCCCTTCCGCGACCTGTCCGGTGGCGAGAAGCAGCGCGCGTTGCTGGCGCGGGTCATCGCCACCGAGGCGGACGTGGTGCTCCTGGATGAACCCACCGCGGCGATGGACGCCGTGGCGGAGAAGCAGACGATGCTGCGGCTGTGCGCGCTCGCGCACGACCGGGGCCTGGGCGTGGTGGTGGTGAGCCACGACATGTCCGTCGCCGCCGAGCACGCCGACGTCATCCTCTTCGTGGACCGCGAGCACCGCTGCTTCGTCATGGGCGATGCACGCACCGTGTTCTGCCACCCCGCCTTCCGCCGCCAGTACGGCGACGACTACTGCCACAGCGCGCCCCAGGGACCCCATCGTGGAAACAACCCTGCTTGAGCCCTCGAAGTGGGAACAGTTCCAGGCGGGCTGGGAGCTGTTCCGCGACCCCATCCTCTGCGCGCTCATCGCCGGGTGCGTGCTGGGCTTCCTCAGCGTCTACGTCGTGCTCCGCCGCATGGTGTTCGTCAGCGCGGCGGTGACGAACACCGCGGGCCTGGGCGTGGCGCTGGCCTTCTTCGCGGAGATCCACCTGGGCGTCCACGTGGACCCGCTGGTGGGCGCCGTGGTGCTGTCGGTGGCGGCCACCCTGCTGCTGATGGTGGAGCCCTCGCACCTGCGGCTGTCACGGGAGAGCCTGCTGGGGTGCGCGTTCGCGTTCGCGGGCGGCGCGGCCATCCTCGTGGGTGACCGCATCGCGCAGGAGGCCCACGACATCCAGGGCATCCTCTTCGGCACCGCGGTGCTGGTGACGCCGGATCAACTCCACGCCGTGGCGGTGGCGGGCGCGGTGCTGATGGTGCTGCACCTGTGGTGGTACCGGGGCATCACCTTCGTGAGCTTCGACCGCGTCGGCGCCACCGTGCAGGGGCTGCCGGTGCGGCTGCTGGACACGGTGTTGATGGTGTCCATCGGCATCATGGTGGGCGTGTGCGCGCGGGCCCTGGGCGCCCTGCCCGTCTTCGCGTTCTCCACGCTGTCGGCCATCGCCGCGCTGGTGCTGGACCTGCGGCTGCCGTGGACCTTCTTCACCGCCACCGTGCTGGGCGGCATCGCGGGCGCGGGCGGCTACCTGTTCGCGTACGTCTACGACTTCCCGGTGGGCGGCTCGCAGACCGTCCTGTCCGGGGTGCTGGTGCTGCTGATGATGCTCGTGCGGCTGGTGCGCCTGCCCTTCCAGCGCAAGGCGTGAGCGGCCCCCCCGCCGTCGTCCCGGTTCAGCGGACGGCGGCGGACACCTTCTTGAACTCGGGCGTGCCCGCGCGGCCCAGCATGTCGAACAGGGCCGACTCCACGGTGAGGACGCGCGCCCCCGCGTCGCGGCACAGCTCCAGGCCCACGCGGCGGTCCTCCTCCGTGCGCGACAGCACCGCGTCCGCCAGGAGGCACGGCTCCCGGCCGCCTTCCGCCAGGTCGCGCGCCGTCTGGAAGACGCAGATGTGCGTCTCCATGCCGGTGATCAACACCTGCTTGCGGTCCCCGAGCACGGCGAGCACGTCCGGCGTGGCGGCGGAGAACTCCAGCTTCTCCAGCGGCTTGAACTCCCCCAGCCGCAGCTTCAGGAGCGAGTGCGTGCGGCCCAGCCCCTGCGGGTACTGCTCCGTGACGATGACCGGCAGACCCAGCGCCCGGGCGCCCTCCACCGCGGCGCCGGTGCGCGCGAGCATGCGGTCCAGGGCGTCGCGGTCCATCGCGGCGCACAGGCGCTCCTGGACGTCGACGACGAGCAACGCGGCCTGCTCGGGCTTCAGGCGGAACGAAGGCATGGGGCGGCTCCTTGGAGAGGCCCCCTAGTGACGTGAAGGGCGCGCGTCCGTCAAGCGCGGTGGCGTACGCCCTCAGCCTCCGTGAACGGTCCAGGGCCCTCTCCCACCCCGAGGGACGGGCCCGGTGTCCACCGGCGCATCGGGCACTCTCCGGAGCGCGGCGCGTCCCCTGCACCCGCCGGACGTGAAGCCCCGCGCGCGCTGCAGGCCTGGCAGGTGCGGATCCGCGTCCCGCCACAGGTCCAGCACGGCCTCGAAGTCGCGCGCCGCCTCGGACATGCACGAGCAGGCCACATGGGCCTCCGCGACCAGCAGCATGCTGTGGCCACACCCGGGCCGCTCCCCGGCCCGCTCCAGCGCCAGCTCCAGGGCCTTCTCCTCGCGGCCAAAGCGCAGGCGGATCCGGGCCAACGTTTCACGGGGCGGGCGGCAGAAGAGCGCGGGCCCCACGGGGCGCAGGCGGCGCTCCAGGCGCAGGGCCCGCGTGAGCGCGGCCTCCGCGCGGCCGGAGTCACCCCGGCGCGCATCCAGCGTGCCTCGAAGCTCCTGCGCGGCGACCTCCACCGTGCGCGCCACGTCGCGGGGACACAGGGCGCGGCCCTCGGAGCGGGGCGCCTCCGACAGCGCGGGCACCAGCGCATCCAGCATCAGGCACGCACGCTCCACGTCACCCAGCCGCCCCGTCTCCAGGGCGCAGGCCGCGCGCGCGTACAGGCGCACGGCGTCGCGCAGCCCCTTCTCCGCGACGGTGGCGTTGTCGCCCAGCTCCAGGGGGACCTCCGCCGCCGCGCGGCAGAAGCCAAAGCGCAGGTGCGCGGCCACCAACGTGGTCGCGGCGAAGAGCACCGCCTGGGGCCGGGAGCCCGCGGCGTCCACCCGCTGGCGCAGCTTGCGGGCCCAGACCTGCGCGCCGCGGTACTGCCCCACCTCCGCGCAGCCCTCGCTCAACAGGCGCAGGGCGGGATCCGCGCTCGGCGCGACATCCAAGGGCAGCGACTCACGGGCGACGTAGGCGTCATCCGCCGCGACCGCCGCCTCCAGGCAGCGGTTCGCCTCCAACCCTCGCCCCAGGCGCAGGAGCAGGCGCCCCGAGGCGAGCAGCGCGGGGCTCCCCGCGGGCACGAGCGACGGGAGCAGCTCCGCGCTCTCACGCGCCATCTCCGGCCGGGAGCTGGGCAGCCAGGCCTGGACCCAGGCCATGTGCACCCCGGCGTGGCGCGGGTGCGCGCGCAGCAGGTCCCGCAGGATGAGCTGCGCGTAGGGTTGTCCCTGGCCAGGGCGCCCGTCGGATTCGTAGCCGTCCAGGAGGAAGCCCGCGAGCAACAGGCGGGGCTCGGGCTCCTGGGGGAAGCGGTCGGTGAGGCACTCCATCTCGCGCACGAAGGCCGGTCTGCCATTGGCGGGCCCCTTGTCCGCGAGGAGGCTCGCGGCGACCACCAGCCGCTGCTCCAGGTCGGTGGCGCCCTCCGCCAGGGTGAGCGCCTTGCGGCTGGCCTCCGCGCGGTCCGGCGTGAAGCGCGCGCCCACGCCCCGGGCGAGCGTGAGCCCCCACCACGCCATGGCGAGAGAAGGATCCTGGCGCGCGGCCTCCGCGAAGGCGCGGCGGGCCTCCAGCGCCCAGCCCAGGTGCAGCAGGCGCAGGCCCTGATTGAAGTACGCCTGCGCCAGGGGGACTCGCGTCGTCACTGGCAGCTGGGCGTCTCCCAACCCTTCGCGCAGCGGCGGCGGGGGGAGGGCCTCATCCGGGAGGTCCTCCCACGCGACGTGGGAATGCACGGACGGCGCATCGGCTCGGAACAGGCGTGCCAGCATGATGTCCTCCTCACGCTCCGGTCATCGGAGCGGCGTGGTGTTGCACTCCGGCGTCGGTCGCGCGTACGCGCGCGGCCATCCGCTTCCAGGCGTTCGACAACTCCTCCGCGGGAATGGGTGAGGCCTTGCGACGCGCCGCCAGGCACTCGCGCCGCCAGGCCAGGCCCACGTCGCGGGCCACCCACGCCTCGTACTCCGCGAGCCAGTCCGCCAGCAGCGCGAGCCCCGCCCGCGCCGCCCGGCGCTCCGCCCCGGAGGCCGCGTCCCGCCGAGGGCCCACGTCCTCCGCGCGGAACGCCGTGCCGCATGCCCCCTCCACCCACCGGGGCACGAAGCCATCGCGCGGCACGAAGAAGGCGGCGCCGCACGTGTCACACAGCGCGCCGAAACCCCACAGCGTGAGGCGCCCGCCGTCCGCGAGCCGTCCCTGGTAGGCGCTCTGCCCCTCCACGCCCGGAGGCCGGGGTTCGCGGACCAGGCCGTGACGGAGCAGCACGTTGCCGTCCGGACAGCGCACGTCCTGGCCCAGACACCACATGGCCACGTCGAACAGACGGTCGCCGTCGCGGCGAACGTCGCAGGGGAGCAGGGAACCATCACCGCCAGGGAAGACCTTGGACATGGGGCGCCTCACGGAAGGCCTCGCTAGGAAGCGGTCTTCTTCGCGGTGGGGCCCACGCGCGCGGCCACGTCGCCGAAGAGCGCCCGGGCATCCACGGCCGCGGCGCCGCTCTTCGCGAGCAGCGCGTTGACGGCGCGCACCAGCTTGGCGCGCACGCGAGGGGACAGCGGCTTGTCCTCGCGCGCGGCGGCGAGCTGCTGCGCGCTCAGCCCCCGGCCGCTGCGCGGCTTGCCCAACCCCAGCTCCGCGTACGACTTCTGCTGCTGCTCCTTGTCTCGGCGGCGCGTGGAGCGCTTGCGCTCGAGGACGCGGTCCTCCGACGTCTGGGCTTCGAGCTGCGCCGAGCGACGCAGCAAGAGCGCCGGGGAGATCTTCTGGTGTTCGAGGAACTGCTGGAAGGTACCCATGGGGGGCTCCGTGTGGAGAGAAGCGGAAGGGGTCGGGCTACTCATGGGCGTGGTCGTGAGCGCCCGACTCCTCGATGACGAGCGACACCGAGGAGAGGGTCGAGGGGCCGAAGGTGAGCGTGTGCGTGCCCACCTTGAGGGGCACGACGTGACGGCCTTGGATGTCCGAGCAGAGCGCGGAGCTGTTCGTGCTCTCCTCGAACTCCACCGGCGCGCCGCTGCCGTTGGTGACCTTCACCGGCACCGGGGCGCTGGTGAAGAGGACGTAGTCGGTGGCCTCGGCGACGGCGAAGGACACCGCGCCGCCCTTGCCTCCCGCGACGTCCACGAGCGCGATGTCGTAGCGCGTGTGGTTGTTGCTCACGGACGGGCCCTGGCCCGAGGCCGCCGCGGTGACGTTGACCGCCGGGCCCTTCTGGAGGTGCTCGCAGCCCTCCTCGTCGACGGAGCCTTCGTCTTCGGCGTCGGAACCACAACCCACGGCGAGGAGCGCGGTGGACAGCAACAGGGCGGACAGCAGCTTCTTCTTCATGATGGGAACTCCATGGACAAGGGATGGACTGCGGGAACTCCAGCCTCCGTGGGCGCACGGCGCACACCTCCCCGACAGGGAGGGTCCGCGAGGAACCGGACGGGACTGGAAGGCGGAGCCGCGAGGCGAAGCGCGCGAGGGTGCGTGGCCCGAGGCCTCCGCGTGCGCCCTCTCCGTCAGTGGACGGGAACGCGCACGCCGAAGCCACCGGAGGCCACGACACATCCCGCCCCGCGGAGACACGCCGGGCGGAGACGACGGGCTTCGACGGCGGAGATCAGGCGCGCGGCGGTGATGACTTGGGCGCGAGTCTCAGCAGCGCGACGGGGGCCGCGTGGAAGCGGAACACCGCCAGCGCGGGGCTGGAGCGCGTGGAGACGGCGGCCACGACGGGCGCCGACCCGGCCGGAGGCGGGGCCTCGCGGCGGAAGAAGGCGTGGTGGCAGTGAGCCTCCGCGCCATGGGGCGAAGCCTTCGCCACCGGCGCCCGCGCCACGCGCGCGTCGTCGAAGGAGACCTCCTCCTCCGGCGGGCCTTCGGACGCCGAGGCCTCGCTCACGTGCATCACGTCCCCGTGCTCCAGGCACGTCGTGTGCTGCACGAGCGCGAAGTGGAGCACGCTGCCCACGTACACCAGCACGCACACGAGCACCCACGGCAGCGCCAGCAGGCGCGACGGGGAGCGACTCGCATGGGTCGGGCGTTGAAGGCGGCTCACGTCCACTCAATCTCGAAAAAGCAACTGAGTTGTTTTAAGCGACCTCCCCGTCCGGGCGCAAGCGAGGACCCGGCACCGGGCGATGGGGCCCGCCGAAGCCCGGAGTCGCGGGCGCCGCGCCCGTCCGCCTGGACGCTCCTCGGACGGGACGCGGCGGGGGACCGCCTGGGGAAGCGCCCGGCGAAGCGCGGGTTGTGGACCCACGAGCCCCAGGGGTCGTAGGTTCCGCGCGTGCACGAGCTCATGGATGTCCTGCGCAGGCAGGCACACTATTTTGGACCGGAGCTGGCGAAGACCGCCTACCAGCGCGGCCTCGCGGTGACGAAGCCGGATGGCAGCACCCAGCCCATCCCCATCACCGCCACGCCCGTCATCCTGGACGCGGCGGAGATCCAACGCCGCGCCCTCCTGTCCGCGAAGCTGGCCTCCGCCACGCTGAAGATGGCCCGCGCGGTGCTGGGCGGACCCGACGCCCACACGCTCCTGGGCAGCCTGTCGCCGCTGGAGCGCGCGCTGGCCGAGCGCACGTGGGAGGCGAGCCGCAAGCTCGTCACGACGCGCGTGGACTACTTCGTGTCCGGCGGCCAGCCGTGGGCGCTGGAGGTCAACGCCACCATCCCGGCCATGCAGGGCTATTCGGACATCGCGGCGCGCACCTTCATCGAGGTCGTGGCGCGGCACCTTCGCTACCCGGAGAAGGGGCTCGCGGCGCTGCTCACGCTCAACGGCAACAACGCGCTGGCGCTCTACCGCGCGCTCCTGGACGGCTACGCGGCCGAGCGCGACGGGAAGATGCCGGACACGGTGGCGCTGCTGTGCCGCAAGAACGACGCGCAGGTGACGGAGCTGCGCTGGCTGTGCGAACGCTTCCGCGAGTTCGGCGCGGACGCGGACATCGTGCACCCGGAGGACGTGTCCGGGGAGGACGCCTTCACGGCGAACGGCAAGAAGTACGACCTCGTCTACCGCCACCTGTTCGTGCGCCGTCTGGAGCAGTCCCCCGCTCCGTGGATGGAGGACTTCCTGGGCACGGTCCCCGGGAAGAAGGCCGTGTTCCTCAACCCGCCCGCCTCGCAGGTGGAGGTGAAGACGACGTTCGCGCTGCTGTCGCAGGCGGTGACGGACGCCGCGCTCGCCGAGCGCGCGGGCCTCACGCCGGAGGAGCTGGAGGCGGTGCGCGCGGCGGTGCCGTGGACGCGCCCCTTCCGCCACGGACCCGGCGTGGGTCCCGACGGCGCGCGCGTGGACGACATCGTGGCGCGCGTGGCCCAGGAGCCCGCGCGCTTCGTGCTCAAGCGCGCCTGGGACTACGGCGGCAAGGCGGTGTTCCTGGGCCGCTCGGTGGGCACGGTGCCCTACGAGGAGCGCGTCAAGGGCGCCTACGGTGAATCCAAGACGTGGGCCCAGCTGTGCGAGCACGCCGCCACGGACCCCCAGGGTGGCGGCTTCGTCGTCCAGGAGGTGGTGGACACGCAGCCGGAGGATCACCTGCTGTGCGGGCAGAACAGCGTGCTCCCCACGTCGTTCTTCGTGGACTACTCGGCCTATGCGTCCGTGGGGCTGGCGAAGCAGCCCGCGTGGGGCGGGGTGTGCCGTGGGTCCATGTCGGAGATCGTCAACATCGTGGGCGGCGGAGGCGTGCTGCCCCTCATCACGACGGAAGTCGCCTCGAAGCTTTTGCTGGCCTGGAAGGCGCTTTAAAGCGTCCTCCAGGGGTCCTCGTTAGACAGAGGCCGGGGCTCGGTGGGCCCGGTCCGAAAGGAAACGAAACACATGGCGTGGGAATCTTCGGGTGGGTGGCAGAGCGGCCGGGAGGCCGAGGTGGACTCGGTCCTGGTGCAGGAGTCGCAGCGCGCGTTCATGTCGCGCGTGCACGGCTGGATGTTCGCCGGCCTGGCGCTGACGGGCGTGATGGCGCTGCTGACGGTGACCAACCAGGCGCTGCTCCAGATCGCGTTGGAGTACCGGATGGGCCTCATCCTGGCGGAGCTGGGCCTGGTGATGGCGCTGTCGTTCCTGGCGCCCCGGCTGTCCGGCCCGGTGGCCGCGATGATGTTCCTGGGCTACTCGGCGATGAACGGCGTGACGCTGTCGGTGCTCTTCCTCATCTACACGGCGGGCTCGCTCGCCCAGGTGTTCTTCATCACGTCCGCGGTGTACGGCGCGATGGCCGTCTACGGCACCGTCACCAAGAAGGACCTGAGCGGCTGGGGCACGTTCCTCTTCATGGGCCTCATCGGCATCCTCGTCGCGGGCCTGGTGAACCTGTTCATCCGCAGCGACGCCGTGTCGTTCGTGACCGCCTGCGCGGGCGTGCTCGTGTTCGCCGGCCTCACCGCCTACGACACGCAGAAGCTGCGCGAGTACCACGCGGGCACCGGCTACCAGAGCACGGCGGCGGTGAGCATCGTGGGCGCGCTCACCCTCTACCTGGACTTCATCAACCTGTTCCTGTCGCTCGTGCGCCTGCTGGGCAAGCGCCGCTAAGTCACGGGCTCCAGGCTTCCCGGGGCGGGGCGCGAGGTGGCTCGAGAGCCGCCTTCAGCGCTCCGCCTTCTTGTTGAAGGGCATCAACAGCCGCTCCACGGGGCGGCCCTGCACCAGGTGCTCCTCGACGATGGTGGGCACGTCCTCCACCTTCACGCCGCCGTACCAGGTGCCCTCCGGATAGACGACCACGGAGACGCCGAACGCGCAGGTGTCCACGCAGCCCGCCGCGTTGGCGCGCATCGTGCGCTTGAGCCCGCGCTTGTCGAGCTCCTCCTTGAAGGCCGCCCGGACCTCCTCTCCCCCCTTGGAGGCGCAGCACCCCTTCGGGTTCCCCTCCGGGCGACGGTTGGTGCAGACGAAGACATGGCGTTCAAAGGGAGGCGGCATGGTTCGCCTCCTAACGCGCCCGACCGTCGAAATCGATGCCCCCGTTCAGCGCCCGAGCCGTCAGGCCCCCTCCGCCCGGGCCCCCAGCCGCGCGAGCCAGGGAGTCCCCCTCCGCCCGGTGCACGGACTGACAGCAAACATCCGCGAGTGATCACGAGCGCTTGGCGTCCCCCTCTGGCGGTCCCCGTGGCGATGCAGGGTCATGACCCTACATCGCCAGCCACGGCAGCCGTTGCCACCTGGGAACCGGGTTCCTAGATCAGCCTTGGGTCAGGATCACACCCACTGCGCAGGAGAGCAGCGCCTCAGGGTCTTTCCAGTCCGAAGGCACACAAAATGAAGTGTGTACGTTGAAACCGGACACTAGATATAGGGGAGCCGGGGGATATTGACGGCCCCCCCCGGCGATCATATGGATCCGCCCGCCCGGCGGGTGGGCAGTCAGGCCCGGGCCCGGATTCCAGGGATGCGTCCACTGGTTTCCGCCCGCCCCGAACCATCCCAGCGCCGCCTTTCCTGTGTCCACGCGTGAGCAACGGATCCCCTGGGATCTCGCGGCGTTGGCGTTTCCGCAAACTTTGCATCAGCACTCTCAGTGAATCTGGAGGTGGGCGTCATGGAGAAGGAACTGGGTGGCAAGCCGGTGGTGGGAGGCAAGGAGTCGCGGCGCGGGGGACGGGCGAAGGGGAAGGCCGCGACGACCACGACGGGGCTGAGCCTGGAGCGCTTCTTCACGACGCCGGGAGTGGATCCGGCGGACGAGCTGGCGTGGGAGTCCCGCGGCGCGAGCATCAAGGGCGAGGACGGCAAGGTCGTCTTCGACCAGAAGGACATCGAAGTCCCCAAGTCCTGGTCGATGCTGGCGACGAACGTCGTGGCGTCGAAGTACTTCCGGGGCACGCCTGGGACGCCGGACCGTGAGACGAGCGTGCGCAAGCTGGTGGCGCGCGTGGTGGACACCCTCGCCCGCTGGGGCGAGGACGGGCACTACTTCGCGTCGGAGGCGGACCGCGACACGTTCCACGCGGAGCTGACGCACCTGTTGCTGCGGCAGAAGGCGGCCTTCAATTCGCCCGTCTGGTTCAACGTGGGCGTGGAAGCGCACCCGCAGTGCTCGGCGTGCTTCATCAACAGCGTGGACGACAACATGGAGTCCATCCTGGGGCTGGCGCGCACGGAGGGGATGCTCTTCAAGTACGGCAGCGGCACGGGCTCCAACCTCTCCTCCATCCGCGGGAGCAAGGAGCTGCTGGCGGGCGGCGGCACCGCGTCCGGCCCGGTGTCGTTCATGCGCGGCTTCGACGCGTTCGCGGGCGTCATCAAGAGCGGCGGCAAGACGCGGCGCGCGGCGAAGATGGTCATCCTCAACGCCGAGCACCCGGACATCCTCGAGTTCATCCGCTGCAAGTCGAACGAGGAGAAGAAGGCCTGGGCGCTCATCGAGGCCGGCTACGACCCCTCCTTCAACGGCGAGGCGTACGGGTCCGTGTTCTTCCAGAACTCGAACAACTCCGTGCGCGTCACCGACGACTTCATGAACGCGGTGGTGAATGACGGTCCGTGGCAGACGCGCGCGGTGCGCGACGGCCAGGTGGTGGAGACGTTCAAGGCGCGGGAGCTGTTCCGCGAGATCGCGGAGGCGGCGCACCTGTGCGGCGACCCCGGCCTCCAGTACGACACCACGGTGAACGCGTGGCACACGTGCTCCGGCACGGCGCGCATCAACGCGTCCAACCCCTGCTCCGAGTACATGTTCCTGGATGACTCGGCCTGCAACCTGGCGTCGCTGAACCTGATGCACTTCCGCACGCTGGAGGGCGGCTTCGACGTGGCCGCGTTCAAGCACGCGGTGTCGGTGGTGCTGCTGGCGCAGGAGATCATCGTCGGCTTCAGCCGCTATCCCACCGAGCGCATCGCGAAGAACAGCCACGACTACCGGCCGCTGGGCCTGGGGTACGCGAACCTGGGCGCACTGCTGATGGCGTCGGGCCTGCCGTACGACTCGCCCGCGGGCCGCAACTACGCGGCGGCCATCACGTCGCTGATGTGCGGCGAGGCGTACGCGACGAGCGCGCGCATCGCCCAGAAGCAGGGCGCGTTCGCGGGCTACGGCAACAACGCGGAGCCGATGCTGGGGGTCATCCGCAAGCACCGCAAGGCGGCGTACCAGCTGTCCCAGGACGGCGTGAGCGCGGAGCTGTACGCGGCGCAGAAGGCGTCGTGGGACGACGCGCTGGCGCACGGCACGGAGCACGGCTACCGCAACAGTCAGGTGACGGTGCTGGCCCCCACGGGCACCATCGGCTTCATGATGGACTGCGACACCACCGGCATCGAGCCGGACATCGCGCTCATCAAGTACAAGAAGCTGGTGGGCGGCGGCATGCTGAAGATCGTCAACCAGACGGTGCCGCTGGCCCTGGAGAAGCTGGGCTATGCGCAGACGCAGGCGCAGGACATCGTCGCGTACCTGGACAGGCAGGACACCATCGAGGGCGCGCCGCACCTGAAGCCGGAGCACCTGCCGGTGTTCGACTGCGCCTTCAAGCCGTCCAAGGGACAGCGCAGCATCCACTGGATGGGCCACATCGAGATGATGGCCGCGACGCAGCCGTTCCTCTCTGGCGCCATCTCCAAGACGGTCAACATGCCCAACGACGCCTCGGTGGAGGACATCGAGAAGGCGTACGTGGAGGCGTGGAAGAGCGGCCTGAAGGCCATCGCGGTCTACCGCGACGGGTGCAAGCGCACGCAGCCGCTCAACACGTCGCAGGACAAGGCCCCGGAGGCCCGCCGCGTGGCCGCCGAGCCCGCGCCCGCGGTGATGCCGGAGCCCAAGGCGCGCCGTCGCCGGCTGCCGGACGAGCGGCAGTCCATCACGCACAAGTTCTCCATCGGGGGCCACGAGGGCTACCTGACGGTGGGCATGTACGAGGACGGCGCGCCGGGCGAGCTGTTCGTGGTGATGGCGAAGGAGGGCTCGGTGGTCAGCGGGCTGATGGACAGCTTCGCCACCAGCGTGTCGCTGGCGCTCCAGTACGGCGTGCCGATGCAGGTGCTGGCCGACAAGTTCTGCCACACCCGCTACGAGCCGAGCGGCTTCACGGGCAACCCGGCCATCCCCATCGCCAAGTCCATCACGGACTACATCTTCCGGTGGCTGTCGTTGAAGTTCCTGCCCACCTCGCCGCGCGGCGACGAGGCGGAGGTGACGCCGGTGGAGGAGTCCCCTCCGGAGCCGGTGACGCAAGCGGCGGTGCCGACGCAGGGGACGCTGCAGTTGTCCGCGATGAACTCGCGCAGCACGTACCTGAACCAGGCGGACGCCCCGCCCTGCCACACCTGCGGCGCCATCACCGTGCGCAGTGGCGCCTGCTACAAGTGCGCGAACTGCGGCACGACGAGCGGCTGCAGCTAGGCCGCGGCGGCGCGTTCAGGACGTAAGGAAGGGCTCCGGGGCGCAGGCTCCGGAGCCCTTCGTGCTTCAGGGGAAGCGGTGGAGGCGCGTGCAGATCTCCACCGCGCGCTCCGCGATGCGGCCCAGCTCCTCCAGCAGGGAGACCTCCAGGGGCGCGGGGCCGTGCTCGGCGACGAAGAAGGCCACGGGCTGGCCTCGCGCGTGGAGCGGGAAGACGAGCAGGTGTGACTCGGCTTCGCACAGCGCGGAGAAGATGGCCTCGTCCTGGGGACCCTGAGGGGCGCTGAAGACGCTGGGGCTGGGGCCCGTCAGCGCGGAGGCCAGGAGGGACGGCGCGTCCAGGTCCACCTTGAGCGCCGTGACTTCCGGACGGTCGCTGCCCGGCCCCCAGGCGCGGCCCACGCGCGCGAGCCCGAAGCTGTCGCCCAGCAGGAAGGCCCGGCGGAAGCGGCCCGCGCTGTAGGCCAGCAGCACCTTGCCCACCATGCCCTGGGAGTCCGCGGTGTCCAGCGCGGAGAGGACCTGCTCCGTCGTGACGACGGGGCCGTCCTGCGGAGTGTCCGAGGAGGCGCTGGCGGCGGCGAGCAGGGCCTGCGCGGGGTCGATCCGCGCGACGGCCTGCGGCTGCCACGGGTGCTGCATGAACTCCCACGCGGAGGCCAGGGCCACGCCGTCCTCCGAGGAGGCTGGCGCGGAGGCGGGAACCTCCAGGTCCACGACGCGGTCCACCCAGGTGGTGTCCGCGCTGTGGCCCACGCCGCCCTCCCCTTCCCCGCCGCCCTGCCAGCCCACGAACTCCCACGTGGAGGCGAGCTGCATGGGCTCCTCGGAGGGCGCGGGCAGGTCTTCGAGGGAGATGGGCGTGCGGTCACGGACCGGGGTCGACGGCGCGACCACGAGGCGCGGCTTCGGCGGGACCGGCGGCGCCTCGGCGTGCGGCTGCGCGTCCGTGACGCTGGCGGCGCCCATGGCTTCGGGAGCCGTGGGGAGCGTCGGGTCCGTGGACGGAGCAGCCTTCGCGGCGGGCTCTGGCGCGGCGCCGGAAGCGGGCTCGGAGTCCGAGATCAGCGCGACCTCGAACTCGGGGGGGATTTCGGTTCGCGGCGGTTCGGAAGCCGTCGAGGCCGGTGGTGCATCCGTGGGCTCGGCGGCGGTCTTCGGCGCGGCGGCGACCTGCCAGGCTTCGGAGGCTCCCGTGTCCGTGGACGGCGGAGGCGTGAGCTCTTCGGAGGCCCGGGGCGACTCTCCCACGAGGCTGAATTCGAGCGAGTCGGCTTCGGGGTCCTGCGCGGCGGTGGCGGCAATGACAGACACCGCCGGAACATCCGTGGGGGTCGGTGGATCCGACCGCTCCTGTTCGGAGGAGGACGGGAGAGCCGGGACGACAGGCTTCGCGGCTTCGACGAGCGCAGGCGCTTGCGGAGGTACTTCGAGCGCACTCGCCTTCACTGGCTCATCGTCCCGAGCGACGGCGGCCAACGGTGGTTCGTGACGAGGCGCTTCGGTGACAGGCGTGGCTGTCAGCGGCTCCTGCGGCTCGGCGGATGCCTCCGGCGAGGTGGGCTCGGGAGCAGCATCCCAGACAGGCTCGGCCTCCGGGATCGATGCCGTGGCGCGTAGTTCGTCCGGCAGCACATCCGCGTCGCCGAGGATGTCCGCCACTTCAGAAGCAGGTGACGACGGGGGTTCAGCCGACAGCACATCCAGGTCGCCGAGGATGTCCGCCACTTCGGAGGCAGGTGACGACGGGGGTTCGGCCGACAACACATCCACGGCGACGAGGATGTCCGCCACTTCGGAGGCAGGCGACGACGGGGGTTCGGCCGACAGCACGTCCACGTCATCGAAAAGGTCCGATGCCACGGAGGCCGAGGGCTTGGGCGAATCCGCGGACATCGTGCCCGCATCACCGAGGCTGTCCGGCGCATCAGGCGCAAGGGCCTGATGCGGCTCGGCTGAAAGCACATCCATGTCTTCGAGGACGTCCGACACTTCGGAGGTGGATGCCTTGACCGGATCCGCGGACATCGCATCCACGGCTTCGAGGATGTCGTCGTCGGCGAGATCATCCCCGGTCAGGACCTCGGCCATCTCGGAGGCCTTCGCGGGTGTGACAGGCGGTGCTTCGGGTGTGGCCTCGAATGACTCGGGGCTCAGGATGTCATCGCCCTCGTCGAGAAGCTCGGCGTCCATCACCAGCTCGGACAACGACGGACCCTGCGCCGGGCGTGCAACCCCTTGCGTGGAGGCGACCGATTCGGGGGGGGATCCCGACTCCGCCACGAGACTTGGAGCGATGGGCGCGACCTGACTGGGATTGGATGCAATCGAAACCGCAGGCGTCGTCGTCGAGGGCGTTCGACCCGGAGCGGGGACAGCACCTTGCGCTGCAATCGCCCCCGTGGGCGCGCTGGCGGTTGGCGGGCTCGCCACGGGAGAACTGTTGGCCGGAACAGACGACCCATCCACGGAAGGCGCATCCGTGAACGCGTCCGCCCACTCCCCTCCCAGTTCCGACATGGGTGCGGCGGCTGGGACTTCAGGGGGCGGCTTCGTGCTCGGCCTGCTCTGGGGCGTGGAGGTCGAAGCTCCGGCCGCGACGACGTGAGTCGCAGCGAGCGCGTCGCTGGAGGCCACGGCGGGGACGCCCGAGGAGCCTCCCGTCAGGGCATTCGTCACTCCAGAAGGGCGTCGAGCCGCGACAGGAGGGGTCCCGCCCGGAGGAGGAGCCGTGACGGGGTTTGCCGTGCCCGGAGAAGCAGCTCCAATCGCTGCCTGGGCCACGGACACCGGCGCACCCGCTGAAGGGGGGCTCGCCACGGCATGAGGTGCACCCGGGACCATCCCCGCTGGCATGTTCCCCGGGCTCGCGACGGGGCCTGCCACTCCAGGACGCGACTGAGCGACGGACATCGGGACACCGGCGGGAGGAACGGCGACTCCCGGCCCGGCCACGCCAACAGCCACCGACGGCACGGCCCCAGACGGAGGCCCCTGGCGAGCCGGTGCGCCTGGAGGCGGCGCTCCACCCACCGTGGCGGGCCTTCCCGGCGTGGCATTCGGCGGAGCAGAGCCCGGGGCTCCTGGGGGGCCCACCGGACGCGCGCCGACAGGAGCACCGGCGGCTGGAACGCCCGTCATGGACGGAGGACGCGAGCCCGGAGGAACAGGCCCCGCACCGGTCGGTCCGGCCACCCCAGGTGGCTGTGCGCCCGGAGGAACAGGCCCCGCGCCGGCCGGTGCGGCCACCCCGGGAGGCGGTGTGCCAGGAACGGGCCGAGGCGCCATCCCCGGAGCCATGCCCGGCGGAGGACCCGCACGGACCATCCCCGGTGGCATCGGAGCACCCGGCGGAGGGCCCATCGGACGAGCCGCCGCGGGCCCGGGTCCACCCGGTGCGACAGGCCGCATTCCAGGAGGCGGTGCCTTCGCCACCGCGGGAATCCCCGTCGCCGAAGGCCGAACACCCGGAGGCACCACGGGCCCCGGCCCACCCCGCCCAATCATCCCGGGCGGCTGCGCTCCCGGTGCCCCCGGGGGAGGCATCGCGCGAGGGGGAACCGCAGGGCCAGGAGGAGGTCCCCCCGAAGGCGCACCCGCGACAGCACCTGGAGGCACCGCGCCCACTGGCGAAGGCGCAGCCCCGGAAGGCATCGCGCCGGGAGGCGTGAGCCCACCCGTTGGCGACGGCGCACCTGGAACAACTCCCGGAGGCATCATGCCCGTGGGCGCGACGCCACCCGCGACAGCTCCGGGCGTCACCGCCCCCACTGGCGAAGGAGCACCCGGCGCAGGCCCCGGAGGCACCGCTCCCTGCCGAGCCACCATTCCTGGAGGCTGTGTCGCCATGGGCGCACGAGGCGGCCCCGCGGGAGGAATCCCCGTCGGCCGCGCCACCTCCACGGGAGGCGCGGCCCGCACCACCTCCCCCATCACGATGTCCGGCAGCTCCTCGCCCACGATGGTCGCGTCGGCCAGGTCCGCCTCGGCCTCCTGATCATCCGAGTCATCACTGAGGAACTGTCCCGGCGCGAGCCCCCCGAACATCCCCGCGACCTCCGGCTCCGAGCGCACGGGCGCGGGAGGCGGCGGCACGGGCGGAGGCGGCACGACCACCGGAGCCACCGCGGCCAGGGGGGCCACCGTCGCCACCGACACGGACCGGCGCGCGGGCACGGGGATGGGCGCCTTCAACGGCCGCGTCGGCCGGTCGACGTCGTAGCGCTTCGACAGGTAATGGAACAGCCGCAGCTCCGGCACGACGTACGGCACGATGCGCATGCCGGTGATGAACCCGAGCGCATCCGTCGTCTGGAGGTCCAGCGGGTTCGCCATCGCGACCTTCAGCCGCCGGCCCTCCACCGCGAGCGGGAACGCCTGATGCTTCTCCGCCTGGTCCGCCGTCAGCAGCTTCAGCGTCGCGTCGGTGACGGCGTCGAAGTCCGCCTCCATCGCCACGGGCAGCCGGGTCAGCTCCCCCAGCACCATGCCCACCGTCTCGATGTCCAGGAACCCCAGCTCCACGAGCCGCGAGCCCAGCCGGCCCCCGTGGACGAGCTGCGCGCTCATGCCCTGGTCGAGCTGCGCCTGCGTCAGGAGGCCCTTGCGGACCAGCGTCAATCCCAGCTTGTCGGCCATGTCGCGAGTGAGTCTAGACGGCTTCGCGACGCCAACAGAGGGTGCGCATGAATACGACCTGCGCACCGGTCAGGCCCGCCCCCACCCCGGACTCCCAACCCGGCCCGGGAGCCGCCCGACTCAGTACGCGTTCTTCGACAGGAAGCCCCCCAGCGCGGTGCGCAGGAGGATCTTCAGGTCCATCAGCAGCGACCAGTTCTCGATGTAGTACAGGTCGTACTCGATGCGCTTCTGGATGGACGTCTGGCCGCGCAGGCCGTTGATCTGCGCCCAGCCGGTGATGCCCGCCTTCACCTTGTGGCGCAGGTGGTAGCGCGGAATCTGCCGCTTGAACTCCTCGATGAAGACGGGGCGCTCCGGCCGCGGGCCCACGAGGCTCATGTCGCCCCGGAGCACGTTGAAGAACTGCGGCAGCTCATCCAGCGAGTACTTGCGCAGGAACGTCCCCACCGGGGTGCGCCGCGCGTCCACGGCGCTCGCCATGGTGGCGCCCTGCGACTCGGCGTCCACGCGCATGGTCCGGAACTTGAGGATGGGGAAGGTCCGCCCATCCATGCCCATGCGCTCCTGGCGATAGAGGATGGGGCCCTTGCTGGTCAGCCGCACCAGCAGCGCCGTCACGAGCATCAGCGGCGCGCTCACCCCGATGGCCACCAGCGAGAACAGCACGTCGAACACGCGCTTGGCCACGCGGCTCCAACCGTCCATGGGGTCGCCCTGGAGGCTGATGATGGGCAGACCGCCGAACTCCTCAAGGCCCCCGTACAGGGTGATGTACTGGTACAGGTCCGGCACCACCTTGACGTCCACCGTGCGCAGCGCCAGCTGCTCCATCAGCGGCTTCACCCGCGCCTGATCCTCCAGCGGCACGGCGATGATGACCTGATCGACCGGGTGCGCATCCAGGTACGCCTCGACCCCGGCCACGTGCCCCACGACGCGCACGCCGCCCACCCACTGGCCGACCTTCTCCTCCTTCAGCGCCAGCACGCCCGTCACGCGGAAGCCCAGCTCGCGGTGGCTCTCCACCGTCTCGATGGTGCGCAGGCCCAGGTCCTCCTCGCCGATGACGAGGATGGACTTGAGGTTGTAGCCGCGCCGGCGCACCTCGCTGAGGACGTGCCGGAAGGCCAGTCGCGACAGCGCGATGAGCGTGAACGCGTAGATGACGAAGATGGCCAGCGTGAGGCGCGAATAGCGCTCGCGGATGAAGTACGTCACCGCCACCAGGACGAGCGTCGCGGTGATGGTGGCCTTGAACAGCTCGAACAGCTCCCCCATGTGCGAGCGCGAGCGGTTGGTCGCGTACAGCCGCGCCCGCTGGAACGTCATCGGGAAGATGATCAGCACCATCACCAGGGACACGAACGTCTCGCCCATGGGCGGGACGCCTTCCGTGATGGGCACCAGGCCGCTGAAGCGGGTGAAGTACGCGAGCACGAACGCCACCGCGAGCATCCCCGCGTCGGCGGCGACCTTGATGGACGTGTAGAAGCGTTGCAGGCGACCAAACACCGCGATGACTCCTGACCGGGGGACGAAGACCGTCCGTCGGATGCAAGACACGCACCCTGAGCCCCCGGCCCTCCTACCCGGCCGGGTCCCACCCCCGGCGCGGCGTCCTAGCACGGGTTTTTCCGTGAAACCAAGGGGTTGGCCCAGAGGGCGGCGGATACCCGGAGTGCGGGAAAGCGGGCAGGCCTCGGGAAAGTGGGGAGGGGACGGACAGCGGTGTCACACCCCTGGGGAGGACGGGGGCAGGCGCAGGAGGGCGTCGACCTCGGCCTGGATGGCCTGCTGGAAGCGGGCGCGGCCGAAGCGCTCGGCCTGGGCGCGGGCGTCCTCGGGGCGGAAGGTCCGCTCCCAGGCGTCGAACTGGCGCACGGCGGCGGCGAGGGACGCAGGGGTCTGTTCGGCGAAGAAGAGGCCCGTCTTCGCGGTGACGGTCTCCAGGGCGCCCCCCTTCCCGAAGGCGATGACGGGGCGGCCCGTGGCCTGGGACTCCAGGGGGGTGATGCCGAAGTCCTCCTCGGGGGTGAAGAGGAGCGCGCGGGCGTCGCGGTAGAGCGCGGGGAGCGCGGCGTCCGGGACGTTGCCGAGGAAGCGGATGTGGGGCGGCAGCGGTCCGGAGGTGAGGCGCGCGGCCTCCTGGCCCGTGCCCACGACCCACAGGGGGGCCTCCAGGGTGCGGAAGGCCTCCAGCGCGACGTCCAGGCGCTTGTACGGAGCGAAGGCGCCCAGCCACAGGAAGTAGCCGCCCTTCCCTCCTCCTTCGAGCGGCAGTTGGGTGAAGCGGTCCAGCTCCACGGGGGGCGGGACGACGGAGGCCTCGCGGCCCCAGAAGCGGCGGATCTTCCCTGCGATGTGCTGGCTGTTGGCGACGATGCGGTGCACGCCGTCGGTGGAGGCGCGATCCCAGCGCTGGAGGTAGGGGCGCACGGCGAGGGCGGCGGCGCGCACGGGACGGCTCGCGCGGCCAGGGCCGAAGTACTCGTCGAACAGGTCCCACATGTACCGCATGGGCGCGTGGACGTAGCTCAGATGGGGGACCCCGGGCGGGGCGTGGATGCCCTTGGCGACGCAGTGGCTGGAGGACAGGACGAGGTCGTAATCGCCGGTGATGCGCAGGGCTTCGATGGCGCGGGGGAACAGCGGCAGGAAGTGCCGGTAGCGCGCGTGGATGCCGGGGATGTGCTGGAGGAACGACGTGGTGATGCGCCGGTTCTCGATGCGGGGGGGCTGGCTGCCCGGCTGGTGGATGAGGGTGTAGAGGTCCGCGTCGGGGTACAGTTCGCAGAGGGCGTCGAGGACGCGTTCTCCACCGCGGTGGGTGACAAGCCAGTCGTGGACGAGGGCGACCTTCACGGGGAGCGCCTTGTAGCACTGGCGGAGCAGCGGTGCCGGAGGAAGGCCGCGTGTGCTAGGCCAGGGAGCGTGCCCTCTGTCCTCCTCGACCTGAGAATGGTGCGCGGTCAGCTCCACGGCATCGCGAGGTACGCGCTGGAGCTGGCGCGCCGTCTGCCCGCGCTGGCCCCGGACCTGGAGTTCTCCGCCCTCGTGCCCGCGAAGGGGTTGCCGGACGACCTGGGCGACCTGACGCCGAGGATTCCGCTGCACCGCTCCCGGGCGGGCTACCTGTCCCCGACGGAGCAACCGCTGCTGGCGTATGAGCTGGCGAAGCTGAAGCCGGACCTGTTCCACGCGACGTCGTTCTCGTTGCCGCTGTTCTGGCCGGGGCGGTTGGTGGCGACGCTGCACGACGCGAACCATCTGGCGCTGGCGGACCAATACACGCCGGTGCAGGCAATCTATTACAAGGCCGTTGTGGGACCGCGGGCGCGATTGGCGTCGGCGCTGATCACGGTGTCTGACTTCTCCCGGGAGGAGCTGGGGAAGTATCTGAAGATGTCGCCGTACCGGTTCCAGGTGATTCACAACGGCGTGGACCCACGCTTCGAACCGCCGACCGCGAGCGAGGCCAAGGCGTTCCGCGAGCGCCATGAGTTGCCGGAGCGGTACGTCGCGGTCGTGGGCAACGCGAAGCCGTTCAAGAACCTGGCGATGCTGGGGAAGTTCGCGGCGGACCTTCCGGTGCCGCTGGTGCTGCTCGCGGGCAAGGGCGCGGTGGCGCATGACCTGGGCCTGCACGAGAACGTCCTCGACCTGGAGCAGCTGTCCGAGGCGGAGATGCCGCTGTTTTACGGAGCGGCGGCGGCGCTGCTGCTGCCGTCGAAGTACGAAGGGTTTGGATTGCCGGCCCTGGAGGCGATGGCCTCGGGTTGCCCGGTGATCGCGGCGGACACGACCGCCATTCCGGAGGTCGTGGGCAATGCCGCGATGCGACTGCCTCCCGATGATTGGGCCGCGTGGCGCGAAGCCACGCTGCGAATCCTGAGGGACGACAACCTGCGTCGCGAGTTGACGGAGCTGGGCCGTGAGCGGACGGGACGCTTCACGTGGGACGCATGCGCGCTCCGGACGCTGGGCGTCTACCGCCGCGTGCTCACGCCCCCCTGAATCCCCTCAACACAGCGGCTCCGAGATCTCGATCAGGTTCAGATCCGGATCGCGGACGTAGACCGAGCGGAGCTTCTGGGTCGCGCCCGTGCGCTCCACCGGCCCTTCGACGATGGGCCAGCCCCGTGCGTTCAGATGCGCGATGACCTGCTCGAGCGGCACCGTGGCGATGAAGCACAGGTCCAGCGCACCGGGCACGGGCAGATGCGCATGCGGCGGGAACTCATGCCCGCGCACATGCACGTTGAGCTTCTGGTTTCCGAAGCAGAACGCGATGCGGCCCGCCCCGAAGGTTTCAAGGCGCAGCTGAAGCACTTCCGTATAGAACCGCCGGGTGGCTTCGACGTCGACACACGTCAGGACGAGGTGATCCAGGTGATCGATGAGAGACATGTCCGCTTCCTCCCGCTCCGGGAGCCCCTTGAGCGGCAGATGCCGCCCCCTCCATTCTCGCCGCTCCCGGGAGTTCTCCGGAGCAGCGAGCCGCGGTCGATGTCCAGTCGTGTGACCTCACGGGGTCGCGGCCCGTGGCCCCAGGTCCTCGCCTGTGTCCTGGTGCTCATCACTTCACAGGCCAGCGCGCAGGCTTCCGCCCCCACCCAGCCCGTGCCCCCGACGGCCGCGTCGCTCACGGTGAGCGGAGGCGTGTCCCTGGGGACCTACGAGGCGGGGCTCCTGTACTACGCGACGACGTCTTCCCAGGGCGCGCGCACCCTGGATCTCCGGCTGGTGACAGGCGCATCCGCGGGAAGCCTCAACGCCCTGCTGACAGTGATGTCGGCCTGTGGCGTGAATGCTCCCAGCCCTGCCCAATCCCTGTTCTGGGACATCTGGATCCCCATTGGATTCAACGACCTCTTCATTCCAGCCTCGACGACGGCGCTGGGTGTCTTCTCCCGGGATCAGCTCGAACGCCGCGCCGCCCATATTGAACAGGCCTGGAATCGCGGCCTCGACTCCACGTGCGACGTGGTGCTCGGAGTCTCGACGACGCGCACGGCGCCCCGGGTGCTCCAGGTCGCGAACGGACGGCTCGACCTGCCGCGCCTCGAAGAGAAGTTCGCCATCCGCATCCAGGGCCGAGGACCCGGACAGCCGCCGCGCGCGACCAACTACACCACGCCCGAGAGTCGCCGCCTGGAGCTGATGCTTGAAACAGACGCGCACGGGGAGATCCCCTTCGCGAACCTGCGCCGACTCCTGCTCGCGTCCATGTCCTTCCCCATCGCGTTCGCGCCCCAGATGCTGCGCACCTGCGCGTCGAACGCCTCCGCCACTCCGGGGGTGTGCCTGCCAACGGAGGCGCGGAGCGATCTCTTCATCGACGGCGGCGTCTTCGACAACACCCCGCTTCGCCTCGCGGTGGGGCTTGCTCGCGATGGCCTGCGCGAAGCACCGAATGGACGGCTGGAGTGGCGCCCGGTCCCCAGGCCAGACGTGCACACGACGCCCGGGGGCATCACGTTCGCGTTCATCGATCCAGACGCCACCGAGTATCCGGTCGCGCCCCCGGCCCCAACCGGGACGGCTCCCGAGTCCTTGCCAGCGATCCTCGCGGAGGTCCTGGCCGCCTTCGTGGATACAGCGCGGTCCAAGGAGCTGGCCCTGCTCCTCGAGGAGGAGCCGGAGATCGCCCGGCGGCTCACCCTTCCCCGCCGGCACTTCCCCGCCGCCGGTGCGCCCCTCTTCGCGTTCCTCGGCTTCTTCGAGACCGGCTTCCGTGTCTTTGATTTCTACCTCGGCATGTATGACGCCCGCCGGATGTTGGATGACGCGTTCCGGGAGGAATGGAAGCCCTCCGAAAGGCTGCTCGCGAACGCCGCGAAAGGTCTTGGGGGATGGCAGCCCTTCACATGCATGAGCGCCGTCTATGACTCCTCACCCAACGCGGCCCAGGCGTGTCAGGGCGAAGGGCTCGAGGACTTCCGGGCGCTGTTGCAGATGTCGTTGGATCAGCTCTACGACGCGTGCAGCAAGTCCGCGGGGACAACGCCCCCTGCCTCCTGGCGAAACGCGCACTGCGACCGCGCCATCGCGGGGCAGCCACCGCCCAGGGTCCCCGGCCTCCATCCCTCCGAATGGCCCGACTGGAAGCGGAGCGACAAGGAGACAGAGCTGGCGTATTCCATGCGGCTGCTGGGGGCCTATGGCTTCCAGTTTCGCGATCTGGGCGTGCCGAGGGGCCGAGGCGATCTCGCCGTCCTGCGGATCCGCCATGCGCTCGGGAGCGCCGCAAGCCGGCTGGCGGCGGTGCAGCCCGGGGCCGACAAGCCCACGGTGCGCTTCGCGGGCAAGCTCGCGGTGGACAGCATCAGCTACGAATCCCAGCGCCTGGTGTTCCACGCCACGCTGGGCCCCACCGAGAGCGAAGCAGGGCTGAGCGTCGCGGCCTCCGAGCTCCCGCTCCCCTCCGGACTCCGGTTCGCGAGCGCGCTTGGGTTCCGGGGACTCGAGGATGTCCTCTCCGCGGGAAGCAGCAGCGCCCCGTTCGGTGTCGCCCTCGTGGGAGGGCTCGAGTTCCAGCCACGCTCGAGGCAGTCCGTTCTCTCCCAGAGCCGGTTCGCGATTCGCGCGGGGTGGCTGTTCAGCGCCAATGACAGCTACGGGACGGAGCCATGCCTGGACCGAGGCGCCAGCCATGTGACCGCGTGCTCACGGCCAGTCGTCCAGGCGCTCGTGGGGATCACGCTCGTGGAGCGCCTCCGGGCGCAGCTCGTGGGCGAGTGGTACCCGGGAACCCGCACCCGCAAGACGCTCTGGTCCGTGGCGCCGGGCATTGGCTTGGAGCTGGGGCTCTAACGCCGAGGGCCATCCATCATCATTCAGGAGCCGGACAACGGCCGCACCACGCCCTCGCGCTCACACAGCCCGAGTCCCCACACGAGCATGAAGGACAGATGCACGCTGGAGTGGAACGGCAGGTAGTGCACCAACCCCAGGACGTGGAAGCCCACGAAGGACAACAACGCGCCGGTGGCCGGAATGGAACCCGCCCGGTGCCTCCGCACCAGCGCCCTCGCCAGCAGCACGTGCATCGCCGCCAGCAGCGCCAGCCCCAGGAGCCCGGTCTCCGCCCACGCCGTCAGCCAGAGGTTGTGTGAGTCCGTGGCCAGCAGGTCCGTGATGCCCGTCTCCGCCTGCGTCGCCAGCGCCGCGGGCTTGTGGTTCCCGAAGCCCACGCCCACCCAGGGGTGCTCACGCACCAGGCGCCAGCCCACGGACATCGCCAACGACCGCTCCCCCCCGCCGAACAGGTTGTCCACCGCCTTGCCAAAGCGCTCCCGCCACGCGGGCGTCAGCAACACGAGGACGACCAGCGCCACCGCCACCCCGAGCCCCGCCTTCCTCGCCGTCCCCCGCAACAACAGCAACAACGCCAGCACGCACACGCCCAACGCCGCGCCCAGCGCCGCCCTCGCGAACGAACCGTAGATGGACAGCAGCAACGCCAGCACCACCGCCCCCGCCAACACCCGCTGCCGCGTCACCTTCGACCGGCCGAGCACCGCCAGCGCGGGCCCCAGCACCGCGATGGCCCCATGCGCGAAGCGCAGCCGGTGGAAGAAGAACCCTCCCGCCGCGTACCTCGGCTGCTCCTCCGTGCCGAAGTTCTCGTGCAGACGCGACAGGTTCAGCTTCAGGAACCGGGGCGGCTCCCACGGCCACATCACCCGGTGCTGGAAGAAGCCCAGCGCCGCCGCCAGCAGCCATCCTCCCGCGACGAGGCCTCCCAGCATCACCCACGGCACGCCCAGCGTCCCGATGCACGCCACCGCCGCTCCCGCCACCGAGTCCAGCGCCTGGCCGTACCTCGCGCCCCTCGGCCACTTCGCCGCCGCTCCCGTCATCAGAGCCACCGCGGGTGACACGAGCTGCCACCCGCACAGCGCGACGCTCGCGAGCACGAACGCCCGGACGTCCTGCTCCAGTCGCAGGCGCTTCGTCGCCACCAGCGCCAGCGCCAACGCGAGCGCCAGGATGGCGCCGGCCTGGAGCACCGCCTCCGCCAGCACCAGCCCTACCGCGTAGAGCCCCAGCACCCCGGCGACCGCCGTCCTCCAACGTCCCGCCTCGCTCGTTTTCGAATCCGTGACCATGCGTGCGCCTCGAACCCACGAGGCCGCCGGACCCTACCCCACCTGGACGCCCCCTCCACCGCCGACCTTCCAGAGTGGGCCTGGAATTCCCAACGATTGCACCCCCAAGCGGGATTCACGTGCTTGACGTTGGCGACGCGGACAGGCACGCGTTACCCAGGGGCCTTTCCCCGGGCCTGAACCTTCCGACATGCGCACCACCCACCGACCCTTCACCACCCTGGCTCTCGCGCTGTGCCTCTTCATCGCCGCGCTGGAGATGACCGTCGTCTCCACCGCCATGCCCACGGTGGTCAGCGACCTGGGCGGCATCCAGCACTACGCGTGGGTCTTCACCGCGTACATGCTGTCCTCCACCATCACCGTGCCCATCTACGGGAAGCTCGCGGACCTCTACGGCCGCAAGCCCATCCTCCTCTTCGGCACCAGCCTCTTCCTCGTCGCGTCCATCGCGTGTGGCCTCTCCACGTCGATGAACATGCTGATCGTCTTCCGCGTCCTCCAGGGCCTGGGCGCCGGGGCCATGCAGCCCATCGCGCTCACCATCATCGGGGACATCTACACGCTGGAGCAGCGCGGGAAGGTCCAGGGCGCGTTCAGCGCCGTGTGGGGCATCGCCGGCCTCGCGGGACCGCTCACCGGCGGCCTCATCGTGAAGTACCTGACCTGGCACTGGGTCTTCTTCATCAACATCCCCATCGGCGTGGGCTCCATGGTCCTGCTCGTCGTGTTCTTCCATGAGCAGCTCCAGCGCAAGGCTCGCGCCCGGCTCGACTACGCGGGCGCGGCGCTCCTGTCCTCCGGCGTGGTGGCCCTCCTGTTCGGCGTGCAGGGCACCGGCCGTACGCTCCTCGCCCTGCCCGTCGCCGCGGTGCTCCTCATCGCGTTCGTGCTCGTGGAGCTGCGCGCCGCGGAGCCCATCATCCCGATGAGCATCTTCAAGATTCCCACCATCGCCATCTCGTCCGTGGCGGGCGCCCTCTTCTCCGCCGCCCAGTTCGGCGCCACCACCTACGTGCCCCTGTACGTGCAGGGCGTCCTCGGTGGCTCGGCCACCATGGCGGGAGGGATGATCACCCCGATGATCGTCGGCTGGCCGCTGGCGAGCCTCATCGGCGGCAAGGTGATGGTGCGCACGGGCTTCCGGCCGCTCATCGTCGGGGGCCTGGGCCTCGCGTCCATTGGCACCGTGCTCATGGCGCTGCTGCTCAAGCCGGGCGCGTCCATGCTCGTGCCGGAGATCGCCATGGGCTTGTTCGGCCTGGGCCTGGGCTTCGCCGCCATGGCCACGATGGTCGCGGTCCAGACGAGCGTCGGCTGGGAGCTTCGCGGCGTGGCCACCGCCAGCAGCATGTTCTTCCGCACCATCGGCGGGTCGCTGGGGGTGGGCGTGATGGGCGGCGTGCTGGTCTCGCAGCTCATGAAGGATCCGAACGTCCCCGTGAGCGCGGCCGCGGAGCTGCTCGGACCGGAGCACGGACACGGGCTGGCCCCCTCCATTCTCGAGGCGCTCGGCGGTGCGCTCGACACCGGCCTGTCCATCAACTTCTGGATCATGTGCTCGGCGATGCTCGCCGCGTTCGCCGCCGGCCTGTTCTTCCCCAAGGTGAAGCGCGCCACCACGCCGGTGAACCTGGCCGACGTGCCCTCGTCCCATTGAAGCCGCCGTGCGGCGCGATGCTTCGCGGGCCATGCCCAGGTCCGCGAAGCCGCCCGCCCCCAGGAAGCCGCGCCCCGCGCACCGGAAGCTGGGCGGCCTGACCGCCGGCGCCACGTCATGCGTCTGACCTTGCGCTGACGTCCGCCAGGGGAGCCGGGTTCAAGCAAGGGCGGCCATGCTGTCGGGAAGCCGACGCGCCCGCCATTTCCCATCACGGATTTCACCCGTCACGGCGCGGTTGGAGTCTGGTGCCCCGGGATGCGCGATGTCCGCATGGGGAGATGACAGATGGCCGGTCCACTGAGTGACGAGGAACTGGAGAAGATCGACGCCTACTGGCGCGCGGCGAACTACCTGTCCGTCGGGCAGATCTACCTCAAGGACAACCCGCTGCTGGAGCGGCCCCTCACGCGGGAGGACATCAAGCCACGGCTCCTGGGGCACTTCGGCACCACGCCGGGCCTCAACTTCATCTACGTGCACCTGAACCGCATCATCCGGAACCACCGGGCCAACATGATGTATCTCATTGGCCCCGGCCACGGCGCTCCCGGCATCATCGCCAACACGTTCCTGGAAGGCTCCTACACGGAGCTGTATCCCAACATCGAACGCAACCGCGACGGCATGAAGCGCCTGTTCCGCCAGTTCTCCTGGCCCTACGGCGTCCCCAGCCACGACGCGCCGGAGGTCCCCGGCTCCATCAGCGAGGGCGGCGAGCTGGGCTACTCCCTGCTCCACGCGTACGGCGCCGTGCTGGACAACCCGGACCTCATCGTCCCCTGCGTCGTCGGCGACGGAGAGGCGGAGACGGGCGCGCTCGCCGCGAGCTGGCACTCCAACAAGTTCATCAACCCCATCACCGATGGCGCCGTGCTGCCCATCCTGCATCTCAACGGGTACAAGATCGCCAACCCCACGGTGCTCGCCCGCATCGACGCCGACGAGTTGGAAGCCCTCTTCCGCGGCTACGGCTACCGGCCCCACTTCCTGGAGGGAGACGACCCGAAGACGATGCACCAGCGGATGGCGGAGGTGCTCGACACCCTCTACGCCGAGATCCGCCGCATCCAGCGCCACGCCCGCGAGAACAAGGACCCCACCCGCCCCCGTTGGCCCATGCTCGTGCTGCGGACCCCCAAGGGGTGGACCGGCCCGAAGGTGGTGGATGGCAAGCCGGTGGAGGGCACGTGGCGGGCCCATCAGGTACCGCTGGAGTCCGTGCGCTCCAACCCCGAGCACCTGAAGATCCTCGAAGCATGGCTGCTGAGCTACCGCCCCCGCGAGCTCTTCGACGCGCACGGCACCTTCCGCGAGGAGCTGGCGGACATCGCGCCCAAGGGCCGGCTGCGCATGGGCGTCAACGTCCACGCCAACGGCGGCCAGCTGCTGGTGCCGCTCGCGCTGCCGGGCTTCCGCGACTACGCCGTCGACCCGGGCACGCCCGGCTCCAAGCACGTCAGCGCCACGAAGGTGCTGGGCGGCTACCTGCGGGACGTCATGCGCGACAACCTGGCCACGCGCAACTTCCGCATGTTCGCGCCCGACGAGAACGCCTCCAACCGGCTCCAGGATGTCTACGCGGTCAGCGGCAAGCGCTGGGACGCGAAGGTGGAGTCCACGGACGAACACCTCTCCGTGGACGGGCGCGTGATGGAGGTCCTGAGCGAGCACCTCTGCCAGGGCTGGCTGGAGGGCTACCTGCTCACCGGACGCCACGGCTTCTTCTCCTGCTACGAGGCGTTCATCCACATCATCGATTCGATGTTCAACCAGCACGCCAAGTGGATCAAATCCGCGCGGGAGCTGCCCTGGCGCAAGCCCATCGCGTCGCTGAACTACCTGCTCAGCTCGCACGTCTGGCGGCAGGACCACAACGGGTTCTCCCACCAGGACCCGGGCTTCATCGACCACGTGGCCAACAAGAAGGCGGACACGGTGCGCATCTACCTGCCGCCGGATGCGAACACGCTCCTGTCGGTGGCGGACCACTGCCTGCGTTCGAAGAACTACGTGAACCTCATCATCGCGGGGAAGCAGCCGGCCCCGGTGTGGCTGGGCATGGAGGACGCCGTGCGCCACTGCTCGGAGGGCATCGGCGCGTGGGACTGGGCCGGCAACGAGGACGGCGACCCGGACGTGGTGATGGCCTGCGCGGGCGACGTGCCCACCCTGGAGACGCTGGCGGCGGTGACGCTGCTGCGCGCGTGGGCCCCGGAGCTCAAGGTGCGCGTCGTCAACGTCGTGGATGTGTTCAAGCTCGCGCCGGTGAGCGTCCATCCGCACGGGCTGAACGACGAGGACTTCAATCGCCTGTTCACCAAGGACAAGCCCGTGGTGTTCGCGTTCCATGGCTACCCGACGCTCGTGCACAAGCTCACGTACAACCGGCTCAACCACGAGAACATCCACGTGCACGGCTACAAGGAAGAGGGCACGACGACGACCCCGTTCGACATGACGGTGCTCAACGACATGGACCGCTTCACCCTCGCGCTGGTGGCCATCCGGCACTCGCGCGCCGCGCGCCACCGGTTGGACGCCGCGGAGCAGCGGTTCTCGGAGGTGCGCCAGCAGCACAAGCTCCATGTGTCGGAGCACGGTGAGGACATGCCCGAGGTGGCCGACTGGAAGTGGACGGCACGATGAGCGACGCCGGCGCGGTGCTGGTCATCAACAGCGGCTCGTCGTCGCTGAAGTTCGGCCTCTACGTCGAACAGGGCCGCCAGGAGGCGGTGCGCTTCAAGGGCAGCGCGAAGCCTATCGGCGCGGAGCACGGCCAGCTCGTCGTGAAGGATGGCACGGGGAAGCAGGTGCGCGCGGTGGACGTGCGGCATCCGTCACAGGAGGACGCCTTCCGCGAGGCCGTGCGGCACCTGGAGGAGCTGGGCGGCGCGAGGCCCCAGGCCATCGGGCACCGCGTGGTGCATGGCGGGCCCCACCTCCGCGAGCATCAGGCCCTGACGCCGGAGGTGATGAAGGCGCTGGAGGACGCGACGCACTTCGCGCCGCTCCACATTCCTCCGGCGCTCAGGCTCATCCGGGCCACTCAGCAGCGCTACCCGGGGGTGCCGCAGTTCGTCTGCTTCGACACGGCCTTCCACGTCACCCTGCCCGCTGTCGCCTCGACGCTCCCCCTGCCCCGCGCCGTTCGCGACCAGGGCGTCCAGCGGTATGGCTTCCATGGGCTGTCCTACGAGTCCATCGTCGCGAGGCTCGAGCCCACCGTGCCAGCCCGCACCGTGGTGGCCCACCTGGGCAACGGCGCGAGCCTCGCGGCGCTCGAACACGGACGTTCGGTGGACACGTCGATGGGCTTCACGCCCACGGGCGGAATTCCCATGGGCACGCGCACGGGCGACCTGGATCCAGGCGTGCTCCTGTACCTGCTGCGCACGGGCGGGTTGGACGCGGATGCGCTCGAAGCGCTGGTGAACCACGACGCCGGGCTCCGGGGACTGTCGGAGGCCACGAGCGACATGCAGGCCCTCACCCGCGACGCGGCGGCGGGCCACGCCGGGGCGGCGCTGGCGGTGGACGTCTTCACGCGAAGCATCACGAAGACGGTGGGTGCCTACGCGGCGGTGCTTGGGGGCCTGGACCTGCTCGTGTTCACGGGCGGCATCGGCGAGAACAGCGCCCCGGTGCGCCAGCGCGTCTGCGGGATGCTGGGACACCTGGGCATCACCCTGGATGCGCGAAGGAACGAAGCGAACGCGGAGCTCATCAGCTCCGACGCGTCCGCGCACCCGGTGCGGGTGCTGCCCAGCGACGAGGAGGCGCAGTTGGCCCGCCACACGCGGCGGCTCCTTCGCGGCTGAGCCCCCGAACGACGCCCCGGGCCCACGTCCCAGGCGCGGCTCACACCGGCCGCGTCGCGCTCCGACGTGGGAGGTACAGCAGCCCTTCGCGGCGCAGCCACAGCGCCACCGCCACCACGGTCAGCAGCGTCGTGGGCATCCAGGCCGCCACCGCGGGCGCCAGACGCTCGGTGAGCACCAGCGTGCGCGACACCACCATCAGGCCCCACATGGCCACGGCGATGAGCAACCCCTCCACCACCGCCGCCGTCAGGTGTCCGCGCCGGTTCGTGCGCAGCGCCAGCCCCACGGCCAGCAGCGCCGCGGGCAGCCCCGCCAGCGGATACGCGAAGCGGTTGTGCCACGCGAGCTGGAAGCCCCGCGTCGCCAGCCCCACCTCCGCGCGCGCGACGATCTGCTCGCTCAGCTCCGCCAGGCGCATCTGCTCCGGGCGGCCCGGCCGGATGCGGAAGGTCGTCGCCCCCACGCCCAGCTCGTACTCCGCGGCGGGCTGCTGCTTCACCGCCGTGCCGCCGTCCTCCGCGAACGTGCGCTCCACCACGTCCGTGAGCTCCCAGCGCGTCCCCTCCAGCGCGCGCATGCGCCCCGCGTCCACCCGCCGCCGCAGCTTGAACTCCGGCGTCAGCGTGAAGATGGAGACGTTCTCGAAGCCCTCCTGCGCGTCGCCCCCCCGGAGGAAGAAGATGGAGTCGCCCCGCCGGAACCACTGCTTCGGCGTGTAATAGAGGCGCCAGTCGCTCCACCGGTTGAAGCGCTGCGTGGTGATTTCATCCACGCGCCGGCCCGCCCGCGCGGCGACCGTCTCGTCGAACGCCACGAGCCCCACGCACCCCACCAGCGCGCACAACCCCACCGGCAGGTAGAGCGCCGCCGGGCCGAAGGTGAGCGCCCGGAGCGCCGTCACCTCGCCCTTCTTGCGCAGCGCCGACACCGTGGTGCCCGCCGCCAAGAGCAGCGCCGCCGGCCCCAGCTGCTGCACCGTCACCAGGGCCTTGTAGCCATAGAGCTTGAGCACATCGAGCACCCAGCCCTCGCCCCCGTAGGCCTTCGCGCGGTCGACGAAGTCCACCACCAGGAACACCGCCACCACGCCCGCGAGGATGCCCAGCGTGTAGCGGACATACGCGCGCACCACGTAGCCGAAGAGGGTCCGCCTCATCGCAGCGTCCCCGAGCGCGTCACGCGGTACAGCGCGAACGCGCCCACCGCCATGAAGAGCACGTTCGCGAGCTGCCCGGCGACCAGCACCGGAAGCTGCCCGCGCTGCCCCATCTGCTCGAAGGCGCGGCTCAGGAGGTAGTAGAGGACGTAGCCGCCCAGCGTCAGCAGGTAGCCCCACGCCCGGCCCGCCTGCCTCCGGCCAATCGCCAGCGGCGTGGCCAGGAGCGCGAACGCCACCGGCGCCACCGCGTTGCCCAGCCGGCTGTGCAGCGCCATCAGGAACGGGAGCGGATCCTCCCGCCGCTCCTCCGCGTCCTTCGCCGCGGCCAGCAGCTCCACCGGCGTCAGCTCCTCCTTGGGCGAGCGGAACCGGTTGCGCCGCGACAGCGAGCCCCCCAGCCCCACGTTGATCTCCGCCTTCTCGAAGGCCACCACGCTCGCGTCCACCGAGGAGCGGTTGGCGCGGTGCACCTCCCCCTCCATCAGCTCGATCCGCAGCGCCTCGCCCCGGTCCGACGTGCCCACGCGGCCCTTGTGCGCCAGCACCAGCAGCGGCGAGCTGGGGTCGCGGTCGTCGTGCAGCAGCACGTTCGTCCACCCGCCGTCCTTGGGCGCCACCTTCTGCGCGTACAGCGTGAGGTCGCTCAGGTCCTCGTAGAAGACGCCGGACTTCACGTCGCCCGCGACGTTCTTCTGGATGACCTCGCCCACCAGGTCCTTCACGCCCGTGAGGCCCCACGGCTCCACCGTGGACGTGAGCAGCACCATGAACGCGCTCAGCGCGAGCCCCACGCCCAGGGGCGCCGCCAGCAGCTGGAGGGGGCTGATGCCCAGCGCCTGCAACGACGTGAGCTCCCGGTCCTCCCCCAGCCGCCCCAGTCCCAGCAGGATGGCCAGCAGGAACGCGATGGGCAGCGCCATCACCAGGAAGTGCGGCGCCAGGTAGGCGATGAGCCGGCCCAGGTCGCTCAGCGTCACCGCCGAGCCCAACAGCACGTCCGTGCCGCGCAGGAACTGCATCACGAACAGCAGCAGGAACATGAACGCCACCCAGACGCACAGGGGGACGAGCAGTTCCTTGAGCAGGTAGCGCGCCAGCAGCTTCACGGCCGCGTCCGCAGCCCCCGCGCCCCGATGTCCCGGCGGAAGTGCTTGCCCTCGAAGCGCACGGTCTCCGCCGCCGCCAGGGCCCGCTCACGCGCCGTCGACAGGTCCGCGCCGCGCGCGCACACCGTCAGCACCCGGCCCCCGGCCGTCACCAGCGCGCCGTCCTGCTTCGCCACGCCCGCCAGGAACACCGGCGCGTTCGACGGCACCGCGTCCAGGCCCTCAATGCGCTGGCCCTTCTTCGGCGCGTCCGGATAGCCCTCCGCCGCCAGCACCACGCCCACCGAGGCGCCCGGATGCAGCGTCAGCGTCCGGGGCTCCAGGGTCCCCTTCGCGCACGCGTCCAGGAGCGGCAGCAGGTCCTCTTCCACCTGCATCATCAGGACCTGCGTCTCCGGGTCCCCGAAGCGCGCGTTGAACTCCAGCACCTTCGGGCCCGACGCCGTGAGCATCAGCCCCGCGTACAGCACCCCGCGCAGCGGCGTGCCTCGCCGGGCCAGCACCGCGAGCGTCGGCGCGATGACCTGCTCGCCCACCTTCGCCAGCTCCGTCGGCGTGAGGAACGGCGCCGGGCAGTACGCGCCCATGCCGCCGGTGTTGGGGCCCGTGTCGCCCTCGCCCACCCGCTTGTGGTCCTGAGACAGCGGCAGCAGCACGTAGCGCTCGCCGTCGCACAGGGCCATGAGCGACACCTCCTCGCCCTCGAGCAGCTCCTCCAGCACCATCCGCTGGCCCGCCTGCCCCATCGCCGCCACGGCGCGCACCGCTTCGCGCGCGGCGTCCGCGTCCGGCGCGACGATGACGCCCTTGCCCGCCGCCAGCCCGTCCGCCTTCACCACGATGCGGCCCTGTTCGACGGCGTACGCCTCCGCCTGGGCCGCGTCGGTGAAGACGCGGAAGGCCGCCGTGGGCACGCCCGCCTCCGCCATGATCTCCTTGGCGAAGGCCTTGGACCCTTCGATGCGCGCGGCCGCCGCGACGGGGCCGAAGCACGGGATGTCCACCTGCGCCAGCGCGTCCGCCACGCCCGCGACGAGCGGCGCCTCCGGCCCCACCACCACCAGGTCCACGCCCTCGCGGCGCGCCAGCGACACCACCGCCTCCGGCGAGTCCGCCTGGAGGGGCACGTTGGTGCCCCACCGCGCCGTGCCCGGGTTGCCCGGGCCACAGAGGAGCCGCGAGAGACGGGGACTCTGGGCCAGCTTCCACGCGAGCGCGTGCTCACGGCCGCCCGCCCCCAGCAACAAGACCTTCACGTCAACCTCGCTCGTCCAGCTTGTAGAGCAGCTTCTTGGCCGGGAAGTAGGAGGGGTCCAACCCCACCACCTTCTCCAGCACCGCGCGCGCTTCCTTCGGCTGCGTGGCCACCTGGAGCTCCGCCAGCTTCGTCTGCGCGGACAGCATCTTCGGCGCCACATCCAGCGCGGACTGCAACGTCCGCTTGGCCACCTCCACGTCCCCGGAGGCCGCCTGCGCGAGCCCCAGCGACAGGCGGGCCACCGGCAGGCCCCGCTCGACGCCGACCGCCCGCTCCGCGAAGCCCCGGGCCTGCGGCGACTTCGCGTCCAGCGCGATGAGCGCGCGGTAGGCCTGCGCGCCACCGCTGTTCGCGTTCGCATCCACCACGGTGTGCAGCAGGCGCTCCGCGTTCTGCCGGTCCCCCTGGTGGAAGCGGACCAGGGCCTCGTACAGCAGCGGCTGCACGTCCTCGGCACGCTCGCTCAAGGCCTTCACCCCGTTCTCCACGCCCGTCAGCGTGTCGCCGGGCCGCAGCCAGAAGCGCGTCAGCGCGGGCCTGGGCGCGAGCCGCAGCGGATCCCACTCCCGCGCCTCCAGCACCGGATAGAACAGGCGGAAGGACTCGTCGCGCTTCTTCGCGACCGCCGCCGCCACGCCTTCCAAAAGCCGCGCGTCCATGCGGCGGTCGTCCTGCCGCACCGCCTTCTGGAAGCGCTCCTGGGCCCCGGCCGTGTCGCCCTCCAGCAGCAGCACGCGGCCCTCCAGCACGGTCTCCAGCGCGGCGTCGTCCAGCCGGCCCTGGAAGCCCTTCAGGTGCTCACGCGCCGCGGCCGCGTCCTTCTGCGACAGCGCCACCATGAACCACTGCAGGTGGGCCTCCGGCAACACCGGCACCACCTTCAGGGCCTCCGTCGCGGCCTTCACCGCGCCCGCGTCATTGCCCGCGGTGCGCTCCGCCGCCGCCAGGTGGCTCCAGATCTCCGACGCGTCCCGAGGCCCATAGCGGGACGCGTTCTTCGCCAGGTCCTTCAGGGCGCGCACCGCCTCGCGAGCGTTGCCCTCCGCCTGGTAGCGAAGCACCGCCAGCGACAGCAGGGCGCGCATGTCGCCCGCCTTCGTCTTCAGCCGGTCCTCGTACAGCTTGCGCGCGAGGCCCGTCTCCCCGACCTCCACGTAGATGCGCGCGGAGGCCTCCAGGCTGTCCCAGTCCTGCGGATCCAGTTCCAGCCGGCGCGACAGCTGCTTCAGCGCCAGCCCGTACTGGCCGGCCTGCTCGTGGGCGAGCGCGCTGTAGTAGTCCACGCGCTTGAGGCCCGGCGCCAGCTTGCGCGCGTCGTCGAACTCCTGGTTCGCCAGCTCGCGCGACGTGGACACCCGCGCGCGGCCCAGCACCAGGTGCGCCTCCGCCTTCTGCGTGTCACTGGCCTTCGGTTGAGCCAGCACCGCCGTCGCCAGCCGGGCCGCCTCCTCCAGGCTGCCGGCCTGACGCGAGCGCGCCAGGAGCAGGTTCGCGTGCGCGACGAGCAGTCCGGGCGTCCGCCCGGCCATGTCCTCCGCGGCCTTGACGAGCTCGCGCGCCTCCTGGAACGAGTTGTCGTCCATGCCCGGACCGCGGCCCAGCGCCAGCGCCTGCACATAGCCGGAGATGGCGTCCGCGCTGCGCGGGTCCAACAGCAGCGCCTGCTGGAACGACTCCTCCGCCTCCGAATACGCGACGCGCTGATCCATCGCGAGCTGCTTCTGGCCCGCGGCGAGGTGGGCCGCGCTGGTGCCCTCCAGCTCCAGGAACTGGAGCTTCCACCGGCCCACCGCGGCCAGCACTTCCGGAGGCACCGCGGACGGAGGCGTCGGCCGGGCCTCCCGGACCGCCCGCTCCTGCCCAGGCTTGTAGACGAGGAAGTAGCCCGCCGCGCCGCCGCCCCCGAGGAGCGCCAGGACGAGCAGCCCGATGAGCGCCGGCCGGCGTCCGCCGCCCCCCGCGACATCGCGCTGGGCGCTGCGCACGGGCGCCGCCGTCAGGTGCGAGGTGCGCGCGGGCTTCACCTGGCTCACGCGCGACGGGTCGGGCGACAGCGCCGTGGCCCCCTCGGTGCGGGGCTCGCCGGACGACTCCGCGGAGGGGTCCAGGCCGCTCATCATCGGCAGCTCCAGGTCGCCCCTGGAGGGCGGAGCCGTCACCTCGGGAGCCACCACCACCGACGCCGAGGCATCCCGGGAGGAGCCTGTCTCGCGCTGCTTGCAGTCGTCACAGCTGCCGATGGCTTGATCGAAGGGATCCGTCAGCACCTTGCCGCACGAACGGCAGTTCGCGTGCGCCTCCGCCTTCGCGGCGGCCTGCGCGGAAGCGCGGACGGACATGCGGCCCAGCGACACGGCCCCGGAGGGGGGCGCGGAGGAGGCCCGGGCCGGCGCCGGCGAAGGTGCGCCGTCCGGCTCCAGGCCCCCGGGCGGTGGCCCGAGGAAGTCGAGCAGCGCGTCCGCGGGAGGCGCGGCGCGGGGAGGCGCGGCGGCGACCGGCGGACCGGGCTTCGCCAACGACGCGGCCTTCGGAGCCTCCGCGAGCGGCGGGCCGAGGTCCGCGAACGGGTCCCCTTGAGGACTTGCGGGCGCGGGCGCGCGGGACGCGGGAGGTCCCAGGTCCGCGAATGGATCCACGCTCCCGGGGGGCCCCAGCTCCGGCATCTCCCCGAAGTCTCCGAAGAGGTCCGACGCCGGGGCGGCCTTCGCCGGGGCGGCAGGTGGGGGCCTCGCCGCGGCGGGAGCGGCACGCGGCGCCGCCGGATTGCTCCGGGGCTCGCGCGCCACAGGGGGAGCCGCCGGCGCGGAGGGAGCACTCTTCGGCTCGGCGGCGACGGCGGGCGCGGCCCCTTCAGCGGGGGCCGTCACGGACGCGGCGGACGCCTCCCGCTTCACGAGCTGGAGGTGACGGCAGCGGGGACACTGCGCGCGGACGCCCTTGGTCGTGATCAACCGGTCGTCGATCGCGTAGGCCGCCGCGCATTTCTGGCAGACGATGCGCATGAAGTTAGTGCCGGAAGTGTCGCACTCCCGTCACCACCATGGCCATCCCATGTTCGTCCGCCGCGGCGATCACCTCCGCGTCCCGGACAGAACCGCCCGGCTGGATGACCGCCGTCGCCCCCGCCCGGGCTGCCTCGTCCAGCCCGTCCCGGAAGGGGAAGAAGGCGTCCGAGGCCACGGCGCTGCCCTTGAGGGCTTCGCCACCACGCGTCATGGCGATGCGCACGGAGTCCACCCGGTTCGTCTGGCCGCCGCCCTGAGCCAGCAGCTGGGCCGGCGCCGCGAACACGATGGCGTTGCTCTTCACGTGCTTGCACACCTTCCAGGCGAAGCGCAGCGCCCGCTCCTCCTCCGGGGTGGGGGCGCGCTTGGACACCACCTTCCACTCCAGGGGCGGCTCCACCGCGTCGCGGTCCATCAGCAGCAGGCCGCCGGACACGCTCCGGGCATCCACCTGCGCACGCGGCCGGGCGGTCGCGGACGCCAGCGCCGGGCCCGCCTCCAGCAGGCGCAGGTTCTTCTTGCCCGCCAGCACCTGGAGCGCCGCGGCCGAGTACGACGGCGCGATGACCGCCTCCAGGAACGTCTCCGCCATGGCCTTGGCCACGGCCTCGTCCACCTCCCGGTTGAAGGCGACGATGCCGCCGAAGGCGCTGACCTCATCCACCGCGCGGGCGGTGCGGTAGGCCTTCTCCAGCACGTCGTCCACCGCCACGCCGCACGGGGTGTTGTGCTTGATGACCACCGCGCAGGGCTTCTCCGGGAACTCCAGGACCAGCCCCAGGGCCGCGTCCAGGTCCAGGATGTTGTTGTACGAGAGCTCCTTGCCCTGGAGCACCTTCGCGAACGCCACCGACGGCTCGTTCGGCGTCTGGAACTCGCGGTAGAAGGCGCCGCGCTGGTGCGGGTTCTCCCCGTAGCGCAGCCCCTGCACCTTCTGGAACGCCAGCGACAGCTCCTCCGGGAAGGGCTCCTGGGCCTCGCCGGACAGCCACCCGGAGATGGACGCGTCGTAGGCCGCCGTGTGCGCGAACGCCTTGCGCATCAACCGGCGCCGCGTGGCCTCGCCCACGGCCTTCTGGCCTTCGATCTCCGCCAGCACCGCCGGGTAGTCGTCCGGATCCACCACCACGGCCACGTGCTTGAAGTTCTTCGCGGACGCGCGGACCATCGCCGGCCCGCCGATGTCGATGTTCTCGATGACGTCCTCCTCCCCCGTGCCGGACGCCACCGTCTTGCGGAAGGGGTAGAGGTTCACCACCACCAGCGAGATGGGCTCGATGTGGTTCGCGGCCATCTCCGCCCGGTCACTCGCCAGGTCGGGCCGGCCGAGGATGCCGCCGTGGATGCGGGGGTGGAGCGTCTTCACGCGGCCGCCGAGGATTTCGGGGCTCTGCGTGTGCTCGGACACCTGGGTGGCGGGGATGCTGGCGGCCTTCAGGGCCTCCAGGGTGCCGCCGGTGGAGAGCAGTCGGTAGCCCAGCCGGACAAGGCCCTGGGCAAAGGGGACCAGACCGCGCTTGTCGGAAACGCTCAGGAGAGCCAGCACGTTTGCGCCTCGGGATGGGTGGGGGGTGGCGCGGGTCCTAGCAACCACCCCCTGGGGTGTCAACGCAACACGTCACCCCAGGCCCGGCGCGAAACAGTGCCCTGCACTCAGGGCTTGCGAGCGGACACGGGCGGCTCGGCCTCCGTGGCCTCGCGCAGCTTCATCAGACCGCGGGTCTCCACCTGACGGATGCGCTCGCGGGTGAGGTTCATGATCTCCCCCACCTCCTCCAGCGTGATGCCGCCCTTCTCCGCCACGTCCAGGGCGCAGGTGTGCTCCAGCTCGGTGATTTCCTTGTCCGGGAAGTTGAGCTTGATGGAGCCCGTCTCCGGGTTCACATCCAGGTACAGGTTGTGCTTGCAGGACACGAAGAGACACGGGCGCGGGCCGTTGATGCAGTCGGCGCGGGTGCGCGGCCGCTGCTCGTCCACGAGCTTGAGGGTCTCCGCCTCTTCGGGGTCCAGCTGACCGGCGAGCCTGCGCCGGCGCAGGTCGCGCGCCATCTCCTTGCGCGACATGGTCTTGGAGCGCCGGCGTTCCGCGGGCTGCTCCTCCTCATTCCCCCCCTCGCCCTCCTGCAGCTGCTTCACTTCCGACATGATTCCTCCAGATGCGTGGAGTCTATCCGGTTCAACAGGACCCTGGGGGGCATCCTATTGCGGCCGGAGCGTTTCGTCTTCGCGCGCCGTGACGGCGCTGCCCAACCGGGCGACATCCCGGACCAGATCCTGCGCCCGTTGCCTGAGCGTTGCCAACTGGGCTTCGAGTGACCTCCTGCGTTCTCCTCCCAGGGGCCGCCCTCCCAGCTCCTCCTGGAACCCGTCCAGCACCTCCGCCAGGTCCCTCTGGAGCTGGTCGATGTGGTTGCGGTGGAAGACAAAGGAGCGGCGGATGTCCTCCAGGGTGTGTCCTTCAGCCATCATCTTCTTGATGACATTGATGCGCCGGACCGCTTCCACCGGGTAGAGGCCCAGGCTGCCCTGGTGCTTGCCCTTGCGGCCCACGCGGCGGCTGCGCGGCAGGAGCCCCGCCTGGACGTACTTCCGGAACGTCGCCTCCGAGAGCCTCACGCCCCGGGGCCGGAAGATTTCCAGGATCGCGTTCGCGGGCAGTCCCCCCGCGTTTTCACGCTCGATGCGCTCGAGTTCCTCGGGCGCAAGCAGGTCCATCGATTCCATTGAATAGAGGCTACTGAATGGCTGCCATAGGTGCCAGATTCGCGCGTCATTCGTCAAGAACGACGAGCGGACGGACGTCACCCGTCCGACGTTCGGGTCGGCGGGTCAGCGGGCGGTGAAGGAAGAGGGACGGCGGAGGTTCAGCGGCCGCGAGGCGCGCGGAACTCCTGGGTCGCGGTGCCGTTGGCGGGCACGACGACGGTGAACGTCTTCGCGCCGGACGGGTGCTGGAAGGTCAGGGTGTAGGTCCCGGCCGGGACCTTGTAGGTCGCGCGGCCCTGCACGTCTCCGAGCCGCTTCGCGCCCAGGTAGACCGTGGCGTAGGGGTTGGCCTTCACCTGGAGCGAGCCCATGGCCTTCGCCGCTTCCGCGGGCGGAGGGACGGCGGTGTCGCCCGTGGGACTTGGGGCGGGCGCGGGCTGACCACCCGAAGGGGGCGTGGCCAGGGCGGCTTCCCTCCGCTGCCCGTCGAGCTCCGCGTCGATGGCCTCCCCGGCCGGCTCGCGCGCGGAGGGGGTCGCCTCCGGAGGAGCCGCGGGCTTCTCCGTCGTCGCGGCGGTGGGGGGCGTGACCGGCGCGGAGACCGCGGCCGACGGGGTGCTCCCCTGCCCCAGGGCTTCGGCTCCGGACGAGTACCGGGCCACGGCGAGGACGCTGGCGAGGCCCGCGAGGCCCAGCACGGCGGCGCCGGTCCACAAGGCGCGCTTGCGGTTCGACGCCGCGGGGGGGCCGGGCTCGGTGGCGGAGACGGTCTCGATCTCCCGGTCGTCGTGCGCGCCGGCGGTGTCGTCACCGGAGGCCGCGCCGCTTCGCGCGGAGGTGTTGCCGCCAACCACGGCCCCGTTCACGGAGACGCCGCCGGACCTGCTCCGGGCCCCGGACTGACTCACGGAGGAGGCACCGCTGGACCTGGCCTGGAGCCCGGCGGCGCTGTCGTCCGCGCCCCCGGAGGGGTGGGCCTGACTGGAGGAGGACTCGCCGTCCTCGACGAGCGGCGCGCCCGTCCTCGCCCCTTCGCGCGACTCGGTGCGCCCGAGCGGTTCGCGCGCGCCCCGCTCCAGGGCTCGCACCGGCATCAGCAGCGTGGGCTGCGGGGGGCGGCCGTCCGCGGAGTCGCTGGCGCGCTCGTCGCGGGACAGAACCAGCGTCGTCCCGTGAAGGTCCTCATCCTGCGAGGCGCGCCCCTTCGCCCCCGAGGCATGCTCGCGCGACGGCATCACCGCCGTGGGCTCGCGGGGCGGTGGCTCGGAACCAGCTCCGGGCACCGGGAGCGCGCCATCCTCCAGGGCCGTGCGCTCCGCGAGCGCGGGCAACGCCTGCTGGCTGGCGGCCACCGGGAAGAGCCTGCGCACGAACGCGCCCACGTCCGTTTCGTCCACGGAGCGGGCGTGGTTGAGCACGCACTGAGCCAGCGCGCGCTCCAGCTCCCCGGCCGTCTGGAAGCGCTTCGACAGGTCGCGCTCCAGCGCGCGGCGGATGACCTCATCCAGGTCCGGCGGCACGTCCGGGTTGAGGCGCGCGGGCGGCACGATGGTGCTCTCCTGCACCGCGCGCAGGACGGCGATCTCCGAATCCCCCTGGAACAGCCGTCCGCCGGTGAGCAACTCCCACAGCACCACGCCCAGCGCGAACACGTCGGTCCGCACGTCCACGCTCTCGCCCCGGGCCTGCTCGGGGGACATGTACGCGAACTTGCCCTTGAGCACGCCGGGGTTGGTCAGCTTGTTGCCCGCCTTCGCGATGCCGAAGTCGGTGAGCTTCACCGCGCCGTCGTACGACACGAGCACGTTGTGGGGCGTGACGTCCCGGTGCACCAGGTTCAGCAGCTCGCCATTCACCCGCAGGCGGTGGGCGTAGTGCAGGCCGCGCGCGACCTCCGCGCCGATGTGCGCCACCAGCACGGGCGGCATCGGCGTCATCGACTCCCGGGCCCGCTTGCGCAGCTCCCACAACGAGCAGCCCCGCACGTACTCCATCGCCAGGTAGTAGGTGTCCTCGTGCTTGTCGAAGTCGAAGATCTGCACCACGTTGGCGTGGTTGAGCCGCGAGGCCAGCCGCGCCTCGGCGATGAACATCTGCACGAAGTCCGGGTCGCTCGCGAGGAACGCCCTCACGCGCTTGATGACGACTTCCTTCTCGAAGCCCTCGGGCCCGCGCGCGGTGCACAGGAAGATCTCCGCCATGCCCCCTTCGGCGAGCTTGCGGCGCACGAGGTACTTGCCGACGTGGGTTCCAGCCTCGAGCGTCACGGAAGGGTCCAAGGGGCCACGCCTACTCGAACTTGACCGTCACCACGTTGAGGTCGATGGGGCGCACCTCGATGCGGCGGCTGAGGGTGCGCTTCAGTTCGGGGTTGGTGAACTTGCAGTCATAGGTGCCGACGCGCAGCTCGACGGGCTGGAAGGGCGTCTCCCCCAGCTTGCGCCCGTTGCAGGTCACCTCCGCCCACGGCGTCACCACGAAGCTCACCGACGCGGCGCGCTCCGCCGCCCGGGGAGCCTCACGCACCTCCGCCGTTGGCACCACCGGGGTGGCCACGGCGCCCGGAGGCGCCTGGACGACCTGGGCGGGTGCCTCGGCGCGCGGCGCGGCCGGGGGCGGCTTCGTCTCCACCGGCGCGACTTCCGGTGCATGGGGGGCCGCCACGCCCGAGGGGCCACCCGCGGGCGCCGGCGCCGGTGCCGGCGGCTCCGTGGCGGGCCGTCCACCTGGTGCCGTGGGCACGAGCTTCAGCGGCCCCACGTCGAGCTGCCCGTTCGGCGGGATGACGATCTGCGTGCGCAGTTCGCGGTAGCCGTCCTTCACCAGCACGAGCCAGTACCGCCCGGGCTTCACCGTCGGGAGCGTCAACGGCGTTCGCTCCGGGAGCACGCGATCCTCGAACACCACGCGCGCGCCGCTGGGCTCGGATGCCACGCGCACGCCGCCCGCGCCCATCTCCAGGCTCCAGAGGAATCCGCCCACCGCGAGGAGCACGAACAGCGCCACTCCGGCCCAGATGAACCCGCGGCGCTTCGGCGGCGCCACGGCCGCATGTTCGGTGACAGTGCCGGTGCGGGCCGGTGGCGCCCAGGCGTTCGGATTGGACACGCGGGACACCGGGCGCGGCACGGTGGACGCGGTCATCTCCTCGACCGTCGGATGCGGCGCGGGCAGAGGGAGCCGGGAGTGACGGTGCTCTCCGGAGGCCGTCGCCGGGCCCACGCGGGAGCCGGGCACCTCCGAGCGCGGCACGGCGCGCATGTCCTGCGTGGGGCCTTCATCCACGTCCGCGTGGGAGACGGAGCGCATGTCCAGGGTCGCGTCGTCCTCATCCTCCGAGGCCTGTGCCGCGAGCAGGCGCTGATCCAGCGTGGGCCCGTCCTCCTCCACCTGGAAGCCACCGGACAGCTTGCCCAGCGGGTCCATCATCGCGAGCGTGGGCGCGTCCTCTTCCACCTGGAAGCCGCCGGTCAGCTTGCCCAGCGGATCCATCATCGCGAGCGTGGGGCCCTCTTCCGCCGTCACCGTCGGGATGGACGGCTCCTCCAGGCGCACGGGCCGGGTGCCCCGCGACGGCGGCGACTCCACGGCACGCCGGGCCCCCGTTGTCGCACGGGGCTCGGGGCGGCCGTCCACGTTGCGGATCTCGGAACGGGGCTCGGGGCGGCCGTCCACGTTGCGGATCTCGGAACGGGGCTCCGCGCGCCCCTCGGAGCGCGCATCGGCGCGGAGATCGGCGGAGCGGCCTTCCATGCGCCCCTCCGCGTTGCGTCCCTCCGAGCGCGCATCGGCGTTCCGGCCGTCTCCGCGCGCATCCGCGTTGCGGCTTTCGGCACGGCCCTCCGCGTTGCGCCCCTCCGAGCGCCCTTCCGCGTTGCGGCTTTCCGCACGGGCCTCCGAGTTGCGGCTGTCCGCGCGGGCCTCCGCGTTGCGCCCCTCCGAGCGCCCTTCCGCGTTGCGGCTTTCGGCGCGGGCCTCCGCGTTGCGGCTTTCGGCGCGGGCTTCCGCGCTGCGACCTTCCGAGTTGCGGCTTTCCGCGCGGGCCTCCGCGCTGCGCCCCTCCGAGCGCGGATCGGCGTTCCGGCCCTCGGCACGCGGATCGGCGCTGCGGCCCTCCGAGCGCGCATCCCCACGCGGATCGGCACCACGGCTCTCGGACCGCGCTTCCGCACGGGCATCCCCACGCGGATCGGCGCCGCGGCCCTCCGAACGGGGTTCGGCGTGGCGGCCCTCCGCGTTGCGCCCCTCCGGACGCGTCTCTGCCGCCCGGACCTCCGAGCGCGGCTCCGCATCCAGCTCCTCGCGGCGCGACTCCACCTTCCCACTCGGCCGGTTCGCCCGGTTCGGGCGCAGCGTCGTGGTGGGCTCGTGCTCCGTGCGCCCCACCATCCCCGCGGGCCGCATCACGGACCGGCGCGGCGCAGGCGGCGGCTCCGAGCGCGGAGACACGCCGGCCTCCTCGTCCGTCACCTGCACCTCGCCCGACCGCGCCTCCTCCGACAGGCGGTCCGCGAACAGCTCCTTCATGAAGCCGGCCAGGTCCGCCGTCGTCCCGCACGGCTGCGGCTGCGAGGCCAGCCACCCTTCCAAGGCCAGCTGCAGGTCCTGCGCGTGCTGGTAGCGCGCGTCCGGCTCCTTCGCGAGCGCCTTGAGCACGATGGTATCCAGCTCCACCGGGACCCGGGGCGCCACCTGCGACGGCACCGGCACATGGCACTCCGCCACCGCCGACAACGTCAGCATGTCGCTGGGGCGCTTGAACAGGCGCCCCCCCGTCAGCAGCTCATGCAGCACCACGCCCAGCGCGAACACGTCCGAGCGCCGGTCCACGCGCTGCCCGGCGGCCTGCTCCGGCGACATGTACGAATACTTGCCCTTGAGCACCCCGGAGCGCGTCACGGTGGCCTGGTCCGCCGCCTTCGCGATGCCGAAGTCCACCACCTTCACGCCACCGTCGAACGTCACCAGGATGTTCTGCGGCGACACGTCCCGGTGCACGATGTCCAGCGGGCGCCCCGTCGCGTCCGGCTTCTTGTGCGCGTAGTCCAGCCCCGCGCATGCCTCCAACAGGATGCGGCACACCAACGGCACCGGCAGCGGACGGCCCGCCGTCTCCGAGCGCTTCCAGAGCCGGCGCGCGTCCACGCCATGGATGTACTCCATGGCGATGAAGAACGTGTCCCCCTCCGCCCCCAGGTCGTAGATCTGCACCACGTTGGGGTGCGCGAGCCGGGCCGCGATCCGCGCCTCGTCCAGGAACATCCGGACGAACTCGTCGTTCTCCGACAGGTGCGGGAGGATGCGCTTGAGCACCAGCAGCTTGTCCGGAGCATCCGAACCCGGCCGGCGCGCGAGGTAGATCTGCGCCATGCCGCCCGTGGCGAGGCGCTTCAGGAGCTGGTAGCTGCCGTAGGTTTCGATGGACACGGCCGGGACGCGTGGAGGCGAACCCCAAGCGTAAGCCCGCCGGCCAGGGGAATCAAACATCGAATCCCCCTGGGTTTTTTCCTGCTCCCCCCGGACCTGCGCCCTAGCGCCGGACCGCCCGGACCTCGCGGGTCTCCCGCATCAGGGCTTCCAGTTCGTCCAGGTGCCGCTTGAGCACCGGCATCAGCACCGGCGCCGTGTCCACCCGGTCGAACAGGTCCAGCACCCGGTCCACCTTGCGCTCGATTTCCTGGGCTCTCAGCGGGCTGATGCGGCGGAGCAGCAGGTCCGCCCCGGCCTCCATCAGCACCCGCGCCACCGCGTCGCGGGACGCCAGCGGCTCCTGCTGCCGGCGCTGCCCCTCCCCACGGATGACCCGCAGCCCCGGCGCACCGGCGCGCGGAGAGGACTTCATGGGCTCGTCGGGGATCCAGGTGCTCACAGCGCGCCTCCCAAGGCAACAGCGTGCAGACGCTCCGCAGGGTACACACCGAGGGAGCGCCTCCAATTTTCTGGTCATCCGCACAGGCAGATGCAGCGCTGTAGCACCGGGGTCTGACACCCCCGTTCGAGGCCGGATGCCCGGCCCGTCACGGGGTCCACACCGCTCCGGGTTCCACCGTTCAGTGGTTGGCGCAGGCGCGGCGGTAGGTGATGGCCACCTTCGCGCCCGGCGGCGGCACCGTGGTGAACACCACGCTGTTGGAGGCCGCGTCATAGGTCCACCCGTTCGTCACCGGGGTGCCGTTGACTGCCACCACCAGCGTGCCCACGTCCGGCGCCTCGCTCAGCGGGAAGCGGTCCTGCGCGCTGAACGCCTTGTTGGCCACCTGCCGCAGGAGCGGCGAGTAGTCCCCCGCGCACACGTTCAACACCGCGCCGCCGGTCTGGAGGGCCGCGTCCGCGTAGCGGGTGCCCGTGCCGCCCGCCGTGGGGCAGGTCGTCGTCGTGGGCGCGATGGCGAAGAACGTGGCCCGCTGCGGCTGGTTCTCCCCCTTGCGCTGCTGCGCCCACTGCACGTACGTGGCCACCGCGTCCGGCGAGTGGTCGTCCTCGTCGCCCACGAACACCACCACCAGCGCCGCGGAGTCTCGCAGGAAGCCCAGGTTGCCGTCGTTGGGCAGCGGCGTGCGCGGATCATCCGCGTTGTTCACCAGCGGCGCGGTGAGCGCGCGGCGCATCGCCTCCAAGCCCTGCTCCACCTGGGCGCACTGGCCCACCTGCACGTTCTGCTGCAGCAGCTTCGTCACGTTGGGCGTCGCCAGCGTGAGGATGCGCGGGCGGCTGTTGTCCGCCGGGAAGAAGCGCCCGGCCTCCCCGCCCAGCGCGCCGCCCGGGCACGCGCCGGACACCGCGGTGATGCCCGTCGTCGTCACCGCGATGTTCACGTCCACCGCCTTGCTGCGCGCGGTGTCCACGAAGGCCGGGATGGCGGACACGAGCCTCGGGTGCTCCTCCACCATGGACGCCGTGTTGTCCACGACGAACAGCACGTCCACCTTGCTCACGTCCTGCTGCACGAAGCTGTCCGTCTTGTCCGTCTTCTTCGAGGACTCGCCGATGAGCGGCACCATCAGCGGGATGGGCAGGTCGCTGGAGTCCACGAACAGGGGCGACAGGTTCATCCCCGTCACCTGCGCCAGGTAGTCCACGCCCACGGTGAAGGACTCGCCCGGCTGGAGCTCGAACGCGGGCGGCGCCGGGTGATACAACAGCTCGAACTCCGAGTCCGTGGTGCCCGGCCCGATGAAGACGTTGGACACCGTGACGGGCGTGGTGCACGCGTTGAGGTAGTTCACCTCGCGCGGCTTCGGCCGGCAGTCCTTGCGGCCCACCCCGAAGTCCACGAACCAGGGGGACGCCACCAGGCACGCCTGCTGCGAGTTCGCCAGCAGCGGCACCCGCAAGACCGGCACCGTCGGGTTGTGCTGCTCCACCTGCACCTCCCCCGCGAAGCTGCCGCCGGTGAAGGGCGCCGTGAAGGACACCTGGAAGCTGAACCAGTCGCCCGGGTAGATGATGCCGCCGAACAGCTCCCCGCCCGGCATGCGGAACACGCCGCCGCCGTCGTTGGCCACGCGGATGTTCTTCACCGGGCACAGGTCCGTGCCCTTGTTCTCCACCTTCACGCCCAGCACCGCGCCGCGTCCGGGCGGGATGGTGCCGAAGTCCACCGCCTGCGGCGTCACCGCCAGGTCGCACGGCGCATGCGCCGTCGCGCTGCCGAAGAAGTCCAGCTGCACGGTGGCCGCGGAGAACGCGCTGGTCGCCATCACCAGCGCGCCGGAGGAGGAGCCTTCACGCGAGGGCTCGAAGAAGATCTCCAGGTTCACTTCGCCGTTGGCCGGCAGCGTGACCGGCAGGGCCAGCGGCTTGTGGTTGAACTGGAGGGCGCCCGCCGGGTCCGGCGTCCAGTCCAGCGAGTTGATGGTGAGCGGCCCCGCGTTGTCCGTGCCGCAGTTCTTCACGTTCACGACGACGCGCGACTTGGAGCCCAGCGGCTGGTCGCCAAAGTCATACATCAGGGGTGAGACGCACAGCTCCGACGCGCCGCCGAAGCCGCGCAGGAGCACGGGCACCGTGGGATGGCGCCGGCTCACCACGGAGTAGACGGCGCGGTCCATTGCCGGGCCCATGTGGCCGGGGCTGTAGTGGATCTCGAAGGCGCGCACCTCCCCGGGCTGGAGCACCAGCGGCAGGCTGGTGTTGGCCTGGCTGAAGGACGCGTCCGTGCCGTCCAGGATGAGCGACGTCACCGACACCGGCTCCGTGCTCACGTTGCGCAGGCTGGACGCCTTGATGACGTCGCGGTCCATCGGCACCGCGCCGAAGTCCACCACCGCCGGCTCCGCCACCACCGCGCGCTCCAGCGCCTCCGCGGTCACCTGCACCGTCACGTCCGCGCACCAGTGACAGGGGGTGATGGCCAGCGCGATCTGCTTGCGGCCCACGCGCACCGGGTTGAACGTGATGGGCAGCTCCGCGCGCTCGCCCGGGTTGAGCGTCACGACCGGCGCGACGAATTCGTCCTTGTCCGCGCCCACCAACCGGGGCGTCACCGTCACGGGCAGCTCCGACGGGTTGTCCAGCGTCACCCCCAGCGTCTTGGTGGAGTCCGCCTCGATGCGCCCGAAGTCCAGCGCGCGCGGCGTCAGCCGCGCCCACGCGTCCACGCCGGCGCCGTTCAGCGGAATGCGCATCAGGGGTTCGCTGCGCGTGTCCGTGCGCACCACCAGCACCGCGGGCAGGCCGCCCCGCACCTGCGGCTCGAAGCGCACCTTCAGCGTGCACTCACCGCCGGGCGCCAGGGTGTGCGGCCCTTCGTCGGTGAACTCCGCCTGGTAGGCGCCCTGCGGCCCCTCCACCCAGGCCTCGCCCACCGTGATGCGCGCGCGGCCCACGTTGCGCAGCGTCACCGTGGATTCCCGCGCGTCGAAGATGGCGACCTGAGAGAAGTCCACCCCGCCCGGCGTGGCCGTCAGCCGTCCGTCCGCGAGCGACGAGCGCTCCCGGTCCGCGCAGCCTGACAACAACCCCACCACCACCAACCCCAGCAGGCCCCAGCGCGCAGTCATCGCACCCACCCCTTCCCTCCCGCCTCACCCAGAAGCTCGATACCGCAACGAGTTCCACACGAAGGTGGCTCCCGCGGATCAGGGGGCGAAACTAGGCACCCACCCCGGGACTGCCAACCGCCCCACCCTGGGAAAAACAGGGGAACTGTCCTCCAGGACGTCCACTGGAAGGCACCTCCTCGTTCAGGGCGGCCGAAGCCTTCAGAATTTCGGGATGCGCAACGTCTTGCTGATCATCGCGCTGCCGCTGGCGACGTAGAGCAGGGCCAGCGGATGGAGCTGGAGCGGGCCCAGGTTCCAGACCCCTCCCCAGAGCGCGTCGCCCATCCGTCCCTGCCAGGTGGCCACCGCCAACACCATCACCAGCAGGAGGCTGGTCGGGATGGGAGTGCCCTCGAAGTACTTCACCTTGCCGGTGCCGTCGGACAGCTCCGCGGAGGTGACGTTGAAGCGCGCCAGCCGGCTGATGCCACACGCGACGAAGTAGAGCAGCGCCGCCACGTCCAGCGAGCCGCGCAGGCCCACCGCGAACGCCAGCGCCGCGGGCGCCATCCCAAAGGAGATGACGTCCGCCAGCGAGTCCAGGTCCGCGCCCAGCGGCGACTTGCGGAAGCGCCACCGCGCGATGCGCCCGTCCGCCACGTCCATCACCAGCGCCACCGGCATCAGGAAGAACGCCACCCACAACCAGCGCGGATTGCCCGTCGCCAGCGACTGCATGGCCGCCAGGATGGCGCCCGCGCCAGCGAAGCCGTTGCCGAGCGTGACGAAGTCCGCCAGCACGAAGGTGCGAATCATCGAGAAGTGGCGGCGCGGGCGACGGGCCGCGGGCCGCGAGGGCTCGTGCGTCATGCCCCCCGTGTAACACACACCGACTTCCGGGCTTTCCCAAACCCACGACGCGATGCATCGAGCACGTTCACCCCGGAGCGAAAGTCAAATCCCAGAAACATTGACCGGCGAATCGCCACCTTCCTAGTCTCCGGCCCGCCATGCACGAGCACACCCCCGATACGTCTCCTTCTCGCGGCGGGTCCCGGTCTCTCCGGGCCCGCCGTTGGTCTTTCTCCCTGTTCGCGTCGCTGGCGCTGCTGGCCACCGCCGGCTGTGACGACGACGAAACGGAAACCCCGCCGCCGCCGCCGGCCGCCCCGAAGTACACGGCGAACATCAAGCGCACCTCGTACGGCATCCCGCACATCACCGCGAACGACTACGGCAGCCTGGGCTTCGGCCAGGGCTATGCCTTCGCGCAGGACCACGTCTGTACGCTGGCGGACCAGATCCTCAAGGTGCGCAGCGAGCGCGCGCGCTTCCTGGGCCAGGGGCCGGGCAACACCTACGTGGCGTCGGACCTGGCGTACCTGTCCATGGGCCTGCTGGACCGCGCCGCGGCCGCCTTCCCCACGGTGTCGGAGGAGATGCAGGCGATGCTCACCGGCTACGCGGCCGGCTACAACAAGTACCTGGCGGACACGGCCCCGGCGGCCCGTCCCGCCGAGTGCGCCAACGCGCCCTGGGTGCGGCCCATCACCCCGGTGGAGCTGCTGGCGTACAACACGGACCTGACGCTCATCGCCGGCGTCAACGCGCTGGCGCTCACCATCGCCGCGGCGATGCCCCCCACCGTGGGCGCGCAGTCCTTTGATGCGAAGCAGGCCGCGCTGCGTCCCCAGATGCCCACCCTGGAAGACCTCCAGCGGCTGCGCCGGGCGGACTTCGGCAGCAACGGCTGGGCCATTGGCGCCGAGCGCACCGACAACGGCAAGGGCATGGTGATGGCCAACCCGCACTTCCCCTGGGAAGGCGAGCTGCGCCTGTGGGAGAGCCAGCTGACCGTGCCCGGCCAGCTGAACGTCTACGGCGTGGGCCTGATGGGCGTGCCGGCGGTGCTCATCGGCTTCAATGAGAACGTCGCGTGGACGCACACGTTCTCCTCCGGTCAGCGCATGACCATGTACCAGCTGCAGCTCGTGCCCGGAAAGCCGACCGTCTACAAGTACGGCAACGAAGAGCGCGCCATGACCTCCAAGACCTTCACCATCCTGGTGAAGCTGGCGGAGGGCTCGGTCACCAACTACACGCAGACGATGTACTTCAGCCACTACGGCCCCATCATCGCCATCCCGGACTCGGCGGCGCCGGGCTTCCCCGCGGGCACGCTGGGCTGGAACACGCAGACGGTGCTCACCCTGCGCGATGGCAACATCGACAACACCAAGTTCCTGGACCAGTTCCACGGCATGAACAAGGCCAAGAACCTGGCGGAGTTCAAGGACGTCTACGCCACCCAGCAGGGCCTGCCCTGGGTGAACACCATGTACGCCGACAAGGAGGGCAAGGCTTGGTACACGGACGCCACGCCCACGCCCAACCTCACCAAGGACGCGTACACGAAGTGGCTCACCGAGGCGACCACGGGCACCAACCCCATCGCCTACGGCATCTACTCCGCGCTGGGCTTCGTGCTGCTCAACGGCAGCGACCCGGCCAACGAGTGGCAGGTGGAGCCGGGCTCGCGCAGCCCCGGCCTCGTGCCCTTCGCCAAGGTGCCGAAGCTGGACCGCAATGACTTCGTCTTCAACGCGAACGACAGCTACTGGCTGTCCAACCCGGAGGCCCCGCTGACGGGCTTCTCCCCGCTGCACGGCCTGGAGAAGGTGCCCCAGTCGCCGCGCACGCGCATGAACGTCATCACCCTCACCGAGTCCGGCCCCAACGCCGCCTCCGGCCCCGACCACAAGTTCAGCCTGGACGAGCTGAAGACGGCCGTGTTCAGCAACCGCAGCAGCATGGAGGAGCTCGTGCGCGCGAGCGTCGTCGAGCGCTGCGCCGGCAAGACGACGATCACCTACCAGAACACCGCGGTGGACATCAGCCAGGCCTGCACGCTGCTCAAGGACTGGAACGGCCGCTACGACACCGGCGCCAAGGGCGCCTTCGTGTTCCGTGAGTTCCTGGGCGCCTACTCCGGCCCCAACCTGCTCAACGCGGGCCAGCTGTTCGCCACCCCGTTCGACCCGGCCAACCCCATCGCCACGCCCAACACCCTGGTGCCCGCCCCCGCGCAGGGCGACGACCCGGTGCTCGTGAAGCTGGCGCAGGCCGTGTACACCATCAACCGCTCCGGCGTCGCGCTGGACAAGACGCTGGGCGAGGTGCAGTTCACCGCGCGCGCCGGCGCCAACATCCCGCTCCAGGGCGGCATGGGCCGCGAGGGCATCACCAACGTCGTCTCCTACGGCGTCGCCCGCACGACCCTGTTCGACTACGCCGAGCCGCACCTGCCGACCTACAACGCCACCACCCTGCTCAGCCGCACGGGCTACCCCATCAACAACGGCAGCAGCTTCGTCATGGCCATGCAGTTCACCGACGCGGGCCCCACCGGCAACGCCGTGCTGACCTACGGCCAGTCCGGCGACCCGACCTCCGCTCACTACGCGGACCAGACGCGGCTGTTCTCCCAGAAGCAGTGGCGCCCCATCCTCTTCACCGCCGCGCAGATCTCCGGCGACGCCAACCTCGTGGAGACCAACGTCTCCGGCGGGTAGCGCTCACCGCCTGACGGGCTGAAGCCTCACCGAAGGCCCCGGGAGCCACCGTGCTCCCGGGGCCTTCTTGTTTTCAGGGGGAGTCGTCATTGAAAGATGTCACAGCCAGCGGAATGCCCAGACATGAAGGGTTGCCCCGGCGTCTGGGTTTAGAATCCGCCAGCGAACATCCACAAAGACCGCGAGGCGAGAACACAGTCCGTGGCGCTGTCAGTGATGAGGGGATGTGTCGTCTCAGCAATGTCAGCCTTCGGGGCTAGTTTCTTGACCGCGGCTGAAGAGCAGGATGACCCCCAAGCACGAGGAAGAAAGCCCGGTCGGGGTGGACCGGGACGGTCCCTGGGCCCCCGTCACGAAGGAGTCGCGAACGCCATGGCACTTCCGGTCTACAAGACAGACGTCATTGACAAAGTGTTCTTCCTGCGTTGGGACGCGCCACCGACGCCGGATGAGATTCAAGCGGTGTACCTGAAGATGCAGACCGCCTATCAACAACACCAGCAGCCCATGGTGCTGGTGACCATCGCGGGGGCGAAGTCGGCGGTGCCCAACAGCGAGCAGCGCCGGCACCTGTCCAACATGCTGTCGGACGCGCGGGCGCTGTTCTCGGAGATCCACGTCATCATCGAGGGCAACGAGCTGCAGCACAACCTCCAGCGCGTCATCGTGTCGGGGATGCTCATCGTCACGCGGACGTATGACGACCAGTTCATCCGGGTGCACAAGAGCGCGGACGGCGCCGCGGGCTTCATCGCGCGACGGCTGGGCGTGGACGGCACCCAGGTGGTCAATGAAGCGCGGTCGCGAGGCGTGGTGATGTAACAACCGGGGGGATTCGGGGGCCCGGAAGGGGGCCCCCGGCCCCTGGAGGCCCGGCGGTCAGCCCCGGGCGTCCTGGCTCAGCGACCGGACAGGACGCGGGGCGGGACGGGCGGCGCCGACGGAGCCCCGCACGTAGCGGTGGTCGAAGAGGTCCACGTAGAGGTACTCGGGCCAGGACACCATCGCGCGAGGCCCCAGCATCACGCCGCGCATGATTTCACTCACCATCAGGCCGGCGGCGGTGGTGGCGCCAATCACGCACGTGGGGGCGTGGCCCCGCCCCTGGTAGCAGGCGTCCATGTACTCCTGGAGCATGTAGCTGCCCAGGTGGGGGATGATCTTCGGCAGGTCGATGCGGCCGTCCTGCAGGATGAAGAGCTCTTCGTAGAGCGGCGCGTCTGGCTGGAAGACATGGAGCGCGGCGCCGAAGCCCAGCATCAGCCCGGTCATGATGGGGATGCCCTGCTCGCGGCACGTCTGGTGGAGCGACTCCTTGGCCCTCGCCCCCGCGATGTCGATGACCTCCACCACGTAGTCCACCGGCGGCAGGCCGCCCTGCCCCTGGAGCACGTGCGCCACGTTGGTGTCGGTGATGCCCTCGTGCACCTTGTGCACGCGCAGGTCCGGGTGGATGTCGCGACACATCCCCTCCACCACGTCCACCTTGCGCTGGCCCAGGGTGCTTTCGAAGCAGCCGATCTGCCGGTTGATGTTGTGGCGTTCGTAGACGTCGAAGTCCGCGAGCGTCAGGCAGCCAAAGCCCAGCCGCGCCAGGTCCACCGCGCACTGGCCGCCGGCGCCTCCCACGCCGGCCACGAGCACGTGGGTGCCGGCGAGCTTGTCCATGGTCTGGGGGTGGAGGACGCCCAGGTTGCGTTGAAAACGGGGGTTCACGTTCGTCATGGAAGGGGCTCCCTACTTGCGCATGCAGACGTAGAAGTTCTCGCCGTAGTAGTCGTCACCGTCGGCCACCAGCGCCTCGGTGAAGCCCACCTTCTCCAGCAGGCGCACCGCCTGGTCCGTGTCCAGGAAGGTGACCATCTCGTTCGGGTCGGTGGTGAGCCGCTGGGCGCAGGTGCGGTGGTGGTTCACCGCGCGCTGGAGGGCTTCGGTCCAACGCCCCTGGGACTCCCATTCCTGGATGGAGTTCGTCAGCACCTTCTCCAGGTTCGGCCGGGGGCGCTTGTTGCTCGTCATGCACAGCACGCCGCCGGGCTTCAGGTGCGTCCACGCCTCGCGCAGCACGGCCTCCGGGTCGCGCACGTAGAAGAGGACGTTGTTCATCACCACCGCGTCCGCGCCGCCCTCCACCTCCAGGGGGAAGGTCGTCACGTCACCGGGCAGGATCGTCCAGCGCGTGCGCACCGCCTCCGGCTCGCGGTCGCGGCGGCGCACCGCCAGGGCCAGCATGGCCTGGTTGTTGTCAAAGCCGATGACGCGCTGACCCCGGCGCACCAGCGGTTCGCTCACGAGCCCCGTGCCACACCCCGCGTCGATGACATAGGCGCGATCCCGGGTGTCGCGGAGGAGCTTCTCCCGCTGCCGCTGGTAGCACGGCAGTTCGGGGATCATCTGATCATAGCTGTGCGCGAAGTCGTTCCAGATGTTGTCGACGAAGACGGTCTCGGGCATGGGTCCTCCCCCTCGCGGGGAGTCAGGGTGAGACCCGCTGTTGTCGCCCGTCCCCCTCCCCCGCGCGATCACCCCGCCGTCTTCCCCTTTCATCCAGGACTTGCCTGTTTCATATGTATGTGTTGGATTGAATGAACATCCACACCCTGGTGGGCAGGACGGGGGCGCTCCAGGTCCGGAGAGCTCCGCGCCATCCATGGTCCGCATGTCTCAGCGCTGAAGCACCGCGGCTGGCGGCGTTTTTCACTCTGAGCGCGGCCGGAGCGGGCCCCTGTAGCATTCAGGAGTGAAGCCGGCCCCACGGGGCAGGATCAACAAAATCAATACGTTGGGTCCTGGCGCGGAAGGTGCTCTTGGGGGCACTCGCGGCGGGAGCGCTGGATGTCAGTCCCATGCGCTTCTCTGCGTGGGGAACCCTCATGCGAGTCGAGGTCGGTATGCGTAGGACGTTGTGCCTGTGGGTGATGCTGGCGTTGTTCGTGGGCGCGCGCTCGGAGGCGGGGGAAGCGCGCGAGACCACGGTGGGGCTGGAGCAGCTGTCGCGGTCGCTGGTGGCGGCGGGACTCAACGCCGTGAGCACGCAGCGGGAGCCCCTGGGGGGCGGACTGGCGCACTACACCTGGAAGGTGCGGGTGGGGACGGGCCGGTACGACGCCATCACCCTGCACCGCGTGGTGCGTGAGGTCCTGCCGTTCGTCCCCGCGCGCACGGGGCGGGCGGTGTTCATGGTGCACGGGGACCTGTGGGCCTTCGTGCCCGCGTTCCTCACGAACACGCGCGTGTCCACGATGCCGCAGGACGAGTCCCTGGCGGGGTTCCTGGCGGGCCGCGACGTGGATGTGTGGGGCATCGACCTGCGCTGGGTGGGGGTGCCGGAGACGGAGAAGAACTTCCAGTTCATGGCGGACTGGCACCTGGACACGCACGTGAAGGACCTGGGCACGGGGCTGGCGTGGGCGGACACCGTGCGGCGGCTGTCCGGCGCCACCGGGGGCAACGACAAGATGTTCCTGATGGGCTGGAGCCGGGGCGCGACGATTGGCTATGCGTACCTGGACGGGGAGGTCCAGCTGCCGCGCTCGCTGCGCCGGGTGGACGGCTTCGTGCCCATGGACATGGTGCTGCGCTTCGGGCCGGAGGCGGCGGAACAGCGGGCCTGGGCCTGCGCCCGGTACGAGGCGCTCCGGACGGCCCGCCGCGCGGGGCGCACCGAAGGGGGGCTGCTGGGACCCGCGCCGGGGACGCCGGTGCGGCTCATCGGGCAGCTGGCGCATGACGCGCCCAACGAGCCCTCCCCGCTCGCGGCGCCGGGGCTCGCGGGGCTGCCCCCGCCCACCAACCGGCAGTTCGCGGTCATCGCCGCCGGGGCCACCGCGGCCCTCTTCGCGCCGCTCCAGCCGCTGACGCCGGGCTACCACCTGAACGGCAGCCTCCCGGACACCACCGGCCTGCCCTACCAGACGGCCTTCACGCCGGAGCCCACCCTCTTCGACTACCTCCAGCTCGCGGTGCCCTACCAGAGCCTCAACGAGGTGGTGGAGACGGAGGCGCAGCTGTGCGGCCTGGACGTGCCCTATGACGACCACCTGAAGGACGTGAAGGTGCCGGTGCTCTACGTGGGCGCGGGGGGCGGCGTGGGCCGCTTCGGCGAGTACTCCACGCGCCTGCTGGGCAGCACGGACGTGACCCACCTCATCGTGCGCAACCGCCCGGAGGCGGAGCGCGCGCTGGACTACGGGCACGCGGACCTGTTCCTCGCCCGGGACGCGCGCGCCCGCGTGTGGACGCCCATCCTCCAGTGGATGCAGGCGCGCTGAAGGGGCCCCGCGTCAGTCCGGCTTCCACAGCCCGTGGCGCCGGGCGCGGCGGCCCAGCGTCACGGGGTCCATGCCCAGCGCCACCGCCGCCCGCCGCAGGACGCCGCCGTGGCGCTCCAGGGCCTCGCGGATGAGCTCGCGCTCCACCTGGTGGAGCCGGGCCCGCAGGGAGCCGTCCCCGGTGGGGTCCGCGCGGGGCACGGTGTTGTTGATGAGGGCGGGCGGCAGCAGGCGCCGGGTGAGCATCTCCCCCGGGCGCGACAGGAGCACCGCCCGCTCCACCACGTTGCGCAGCTCTCGCACGTTGCCGGGCCAGCCGTAGCCGTGCAGCACCTCGTCCGCGTCCGGCGCCACCCCCGTGGCGGAGCGCTTGAGGGTGCGGTTGAACTGCTCCACGAAGGCCCGCGCCAGCTCCGGGATGTCCTCCGGGCGCTCGCGCAGGGGCGGGATGTCGATGGTGAAGCTGTTGAGCCGGTAGAAGAGGTCCGCGCGGAAGCGGCCGCCCCGCACCTCCTCCCCCAGGTCCCGGTTGCTGGCGGCCACCACGCGCACGTCCACGTGGCGCACCTGGGTGCCGCCCACCGGACGGACGTCGCCCGTCTCCAGCACGCGCAGCAGCTTCGCCTGGAGGTTGGGCGTCGTGTTCTCGATTTCGTCCAGGAAGATGGTGCCGCCGTTGGCGAGCACGAAGAGGCCCGGGTGGTCCGACACCGCGCCCGTGAAGGCCCCCTTCACGTGGCCGAAGAGCTCGCTCTCCAGCAGCGTCTCCGTGAGCGCGCCGCAGTCCTGCACGACGAGCGGCAGGTCCCCCCTGCCGCTCAGCCGGTGGAGGATGCGCGCCAGCACCTCCTTGCCGGTGCCCGTCTCGCCCTGCAGCAGCACCGCCACGCGGTGGGGCGCGACCAGGCGCACCATCTCCATCACGCGCTGCATCGCGGGGCTGCGGAAGCCCACGTCCTCCGCGTGGCGCCCCGGGCCGCCCGCGGGGCCCTGCGCCAGGGCGCGCTCGCGCAGCAGGTTGCGCTCCAGCTCCAGCGCCATGCGCCACTGCTCGGTGCGAAAGCCATGCTCGCGCCCCGCCTGGAGCACCGCCTGCCGCACGACGTCCGGCGCCGGCCAGGCCCCCAGCGCGCGGTAGATGCGCCCGCTGTTGAAGAGCGCCACCAGCCGGTCCGGCGCGGCGGGGGCGCAATAGACGATGCGGGAGGCCAGGTCGCTGGGCGGCCCCGCCCCCGTGGGGTCCACCTCCGCGCGCAGCTCCGCCAGGGACTCCACCAGCGCGAGCGCGCGCGCCTCATCCTGGCCGCACACCAGCAGCGCCGCCATGTCCCCGCGGGACAGCAGCGCGTGCACGTCCTCCGCGCTGGCGGCGAAGTGCGGCGTGGCCGCGCCGTCCAGGGCCTGGCGCACCGCGCGCGACTCGTCGTCACTGGCGAAGGCCGCCACCACCTGGAGGTGTGACGTGGAGAGGTAGCGCGCCAGCTTCACGCCGTCCGCCGCGTCGAAGGCGCCGAAGCTCACCCCCAGCGCGGCGACGGTGCCGCCGCCGCCCGCGGTGTCGTGGCGCCAGCGCACCGTGCCATGCACGCGCACGTGGGCGCCCGTGTCCGGCAGCGAGAAGGCCAGCTCCACCGCCTCGTTCTCGTGCGGGCCCTCCGACGGCCGGCGCGGCGTGGCGATGAGCCCGATGCCCGTCTCGCTGATGTTCACGGACCAGCAGCCGTGCAGCGCCGGCTGGGTCACCACCTTCACGTACAGCGGCTTGCGCTCGCTCCGAGGCACCTGCTCGGACGCGGGGCGCGACATGGCGTGCGTCACTCGTCCGGCCTCATGGCCGCGGCGCGGCGGGCTTCCTGGAAATCCACGGGCATTTCAGGAGGGGTTCTGCCTGATTCTCCCGTCATCGCAAGTCGGCGGCAAAGGGGTGTGTCCCAGGGCTCGACACAACTGGACACGGGTCCTAAATGCCCTGCCCCAACCCCGGCGCGCGCGTCCCCACACCCCACCACAACCCGGTGCGTCCAGGACCCTTGCTCCGCGGGTACGCCTCCCACGCGACGGGCCGTATCGGCCCTTTCGGACGGTTGAAGGATTCCACCCGGGCCGTCTGAAACAGATGTCTGTCTTTCAATTTCGGGCCTGCCCAGCATGCAGGCGTGTTCAGCGTCGCTTGTGTTCGAAATAGAACTTCGCTATTCCGGTTGCCACCTTGGAGCACGGCAGCCATTTCCCCCCGCTGCCGGATGGAGCACACCCACAAACGACATGCTGTCTTTCTCCTCCCGTCGACACGGCCCTGTCGATCAGGTCCGGGAGTACGAGAGGGGACTGCCCGCTGTAAAGCCAGACATCCCCCGGCCATGCCCCTGCCTCCTGTCATTGGAGCATGGCCTTTCACTGCCTGTCCTTTCCCCCTGGGGCAATCCCTTGAAGAAAACCCTCCTCCTGGTTGAAACGCTGTTCGTCCTTGGCGCCGCGGGCTGTGGCGCTCCGGACGGTACCCTTCCGGAAGATGAAACCCAGTCGTCGCTGCGGACGTCCGACGAGGGCCTCACCGCCAGTGGCTGCACGCAGCTGACCCCCAGCAGCGTGAAGGCCAGCGGCGATGACGGCACCGGCAGTGTCGCGGCCAACGCCCTGGACGACCAGCTCACCACGCGCTGGAGCAGCCTGGGCAAGGGCCAGTGGCTCGACTTCGACCTGGGCTCCACCAAGGGCGTGAGCGGGATGTCGGTGGCCTGGCACCAGGGCAACACGCGGGTCAATACCTTCACCATCTCCGTGTCGCCGGACGGCATCACCTACACGCCGGTGTACAGCGGCAAGAGCAAGGGCACGACGACCGCGGCGGAGACGTACACCTTCACCTCCGTGAACGCGCGCCGGGTGCGCGTCACCGTGCAGGGCAACACCGTCAACGACTGGGCCAGCATCGCGGAGGCGCGCCCGTGCTCCGGCGCGACGACGTCGCCCACGCCCAGCGGCATCGTGTGGAAGGGCGACTTCGAGTCCGGCGACCGCAGCCAGTGGGACGGCACGCAGATGGTGTCCGCGGACCGGCTGCAGGTGATTCCGTCGCCGGTGCGCGAAGGCGGCTACGCGCTCAAAGCCACCGTGCGCCAGGGCGATGATCCCATCAACGCCAGCGGCAACCGCAACGAGCTCTTCAAGCAGACGAAGGAGGCGACGGGCTCCGAGTACTGGTACCGCTGGAGCACGCGCTTCGCGGCGGACTTCCCCAGCGTGAAGACGTGGCAGCTCTTCACCCAGTGGCACCACGACGGCTGCTGCGGCTCCCCGCCGGTGGAGTTCTACGTCTACGGCGAGGAGATGCGGCTCAACATCGGCGGGTCCCCGGGCACCATCGTCTGGACGACGCCCCTGGTGCGCAACACGTGGCATGACTTCATCTTCCACGTGAAGTGGTCCCCCAACTCCAGAGTGGGCTTCGTGGAGCTGTACTACGACGGCAAGCTGGTGCTGCCCAAGCGCAACATCGCGACGCAGTACTCCGGGAGCCTCAACTACCTGAAGATCGGCCTGTACCGGAACGACACCATCGCGCCCGTGGGCGTCGTCTACCACGACGGCTGGGTGATGGGCCGGACCAAGGAAGACGTGCTGAACGCCAACTACCAGTTGAAGTGAGACGCCGGGCGGCGTGCCCCGGTAGGCACCGGGGCACGCCCCGGGATAGGCTTTGACGCCCATCCCGGAGGAGCCCACTCCATGCGCCTGTGCGCCGCGTTGACCGCCGTATCCCTGCTGGCGTCCTGCACCACGACCTACGCGATTCCCAAGCCGGAGCTCGCCCGGCTGGATGGCTTCAAGGACGACAACGCGGCGCTGTTGAAGGAGCTGGGCGACGTGATGCTCAACCGCCCCACGGACCGCCGCCGCGCGGTGCGGGACGTGGAGGGACGCACGCACCAGTTCACCGCGGACACCCCCCTGGCGCTGGCGCGGGTGGCCCCCCAGGAGGAGCTGGAGTTCCAGCGCTTCATCGAGGTGGGCGTGGACGCCGCGCGGTTCCGGGGGGTGCCGCTCCAGGGCGGAACCCCCACCCCGCTCGTCGTGCCGATGGAAGAGGTGGACCACGCCCGGCTGCGCGAGTTCAGCCTGGGCAAGACGTTGCTGCTCACGGGCGCCATCGGCGTCGCGGTGCTGGGCTCGCTGGTGGCGGTGAGCACGCTCTTCGAACCCACCACGGGTTCGGACGACGATCACCACCACGGCGGCGTCATCGACCTGGGACATGCGTCGGCACCACGCCTCCGGTTCTGAGGAACCCTAGCGCCCCTCCGTGCGCTGGCGCAGGAGCCCCTCCTGCGCCACGGAGGCGACGAGCCGCCCGTCTCGGGTGAAGACGTGCCCTCGCGCCAGGCCGCGCGCGTTGCCGGCCCAGGGGCTCTCCAGGCTGTAGAGCAGCCAGTCGTTCACCTTCAGGTCGCCGTGGAACCACAGCGCGTGGTCCAGGCTGGCCATCTGGAGGCCCGGGCGGAGGAACGTCACCGCGTGCGGCTGCAGCGCGGTGCCCAGCAGGTTGAAGTCGCTGGCGTACGCGAGCACGTAGCGGTGCACCTGGGGCTCGTCCGGCATGGCCCCATCAGCGCGGAACCAGACGTGCTTCACCGGCGCCTGGGCCTGGGGCTCGAAGGGGTCCACGTGCGTCACCGGGCGCATCTCGATGGGCTTGGCGGACAGGAACTTCTCCCGGAGGCGCTCCGACATCCGGTCCGCGTGGCGTCCCAGGAGCTCCAGGTCCGAGGGCAGTGACTCCGGGGGCGGCACGTCCGGCATGGGGGCCTGGTGCTCGAAGCCCGGCTCATCCGCCTGGAAGGAGGCCATCAGCGTGAAGATGGGCTGGCCCTTCTGGATGGCGACCACGCGGCGGGTGGTGAAGCTGCCGCCATCGCGCACCCGGTCCACGGTGTAGACGACGGGCAGCCCCGCGTCCCCAGGGCGCAGGAAGTAGCCGTGCAGCGAGTGCACCGTGCGGTGGGCGTCCACCGTCTGGCTGGCGGCGGACACGGACTGGCCCAGCACCTGCCCTCCGAAGAGCTGGCGGAAGCCCAGGTCCTGGCTCGCGCCACGGAACAGGTTCTCCTCGATGGGCTCCAGCTTGAGGAGCCCCAACAGCTCGTCCAGCACACGGCTCATGTCCTGCCTCCCGGTTTGACGCACCCCGTCTCTACCCCACCCCGCCGCCGGTGCGCTCGGGTCAATGTAGAGTGTGGCGCCTTTCCCTACCGGAGGAGCCCGTGGTCCCGCTTTCCCTGCGCGACGCCCTCAGGCGGCACCCGGTGGCCTGGAGCATGGCGGCCACCTTCACCGCCAGCCTGCTCCTGCGGGGGCTGTACCTGGCGGCCTCGCCGGACCGGGACTGGCCCTTCTCCGTCTTCTTCGCGGGCGACGCGCGCTTCTTCCACACCGCCGCGCTGGACTTCGCGAGGCGGCAGCCGACCCCTCCCGCCCTCCCCTACCACCCGCCCCTGTTCCCCGCGCTCCTGGGCCTGCTGTACCGCGCGCTGGGGGAGCCCCAGGGCAGCGCGCTGCCCTACAAGCTGGCGCTCGCGTGCCTGGGCGCGGCCACGGTGGCGCTGTGCCAGGGTTGGTGGCGGCGCCTGCTGGGCACCGCGTGGAGCCTCATCGCCGCGGGGCTGTACGCCGCGAGCTTCGGATGGCTGGTGTTGTCCACCTCCTACAGCAATGAAACGCTGTCCGCGCTGTGGCTGTGTTTCACCTGCGCGCTGGTGCTCCCAATGGCGTCTGTCATTCCGTCCTGGCCCACGGTGCTGGCATTGGGCGCGGTGATGGGATTGGGCACGCTCACCCGCGCCGAACATCTGGGGTTGTGGCCCTTCCTCCTGGTGTATGCGTGGACGGCGCGCGAACGGACCCGGGCGCTGAAGCCGTGGGCCCTTCGCTGGAGCGCCGCGGTGGCCGTGTCGCTGCTGGTGCTGGTGCCGGGCGCGCTGAAGAACCTGGACACGATGCGCGAGCTGAACGCCCGCGCGCCAACGCTGGAGCCGCTGCCCGAGTGGGTGCCCGTCACCGTGTACGGGCCGCTCAACTTCGCCATGGCGAACCACGCGGGCGCCACGGGCGGCTTCACCCCGGCGCTGATCAACCAGGGCGGCCACAACGGCCAGTTGGATGCCTCCCGCCCCGAACACCGGCGGCTGCTCCTGCACGGCTACGCGCAAGGGCTGCGGTGGATGGCGGACGCGCCCGGCGCCGCGGCCCGGCTCCTGGGGGCGAAGCTGGACCGGTGGCTGGACGGCCTGAGCCTGGGCGTGGGCGTGTCCGACGTGCCCGGGGGCCTCACCGGCGAGCGCGCCCCGGTGGACGTGTTCGTGCCCGACGCGGGGCTCCTCAAGTGGCCCCTGGCGGCGCTGCTGCTCGCCGGAATGCTGCTGTCCCTCCAGCGCCCGCACGCGCCCTTCCGGCTGCTGTCGCTGGTCGTGCTGCACCGGGTGCTCGTCACCCTCGCCTTCTTCGGCTACGCGCGCGGGCTGCTCGTCATCTTCCCCGCGCTGCTGCCCCTGCTGGTGCTGCCGCTGAAGGTGCTGTCGGAGCGCCACGCGGCGCTGGCCCGGGCCCTGCCCGCGCTCGCCGGGGCGCTGCTGCTCCTGCTCTGGGCCGAGGCCGCGGTCCTCGCCGCGCGCGGGGTGCCCCGCCGCCTCATGGCCAGCGGCACCACCGACGCCGTCAACGGCAAGCTCATCCAGGACGACCGCGTCCGGCTCTGGCTGCCCCCCTGATGGCAAGCCCGGACGGAATACTGTGAGCGGATGGAAATCCTCCGGGAGTGAATGATGGACCAGTGAACATTTCAACTTCTTGAAATAAATGGAAATTTCAAATTTACGACTTAGTCAGGAATAGCCGCAATTCACTTTAAAAATGCACATGCCCTAAAGCAGGGGGCGCTCCGGCCCGGAGCCCGCCGGACCCGTCCGGCGGAATCATCCGAGGAGACGTGCATGCGCCCCCTGCGGTCCGCAATCTGTTGTCTGGCTCTCTTGGTTTCGTCCACGACGTACGCGCTCCAACCTCCCCAGCCCGCGCAGCAGGGCGCGGTGGCGAAGAAGGCGTTCTTCAAGCCTGAGCTGTACCTGCCCATCCAGAACATGCCGCTGGAGAAGGCCCGCAGCCTGATGCCGCGCGTGGGCGCGGACAAGTGGGCGGGGTTCCTCGCCCGCAACGGCGGAAACGTGCAGGTGTACCTGGATCCGCTGTCTGGAACGGCCACGGGCATCCAGGGCAGCTTCCCGCTCATCCCCGGCGACGGCTTCCGCAACAACGTGAGCCTCAACGACGTGCGCCAGGGACTGGGCCGTTCGGTGGGCGGCGTCGACGAGTCGGTGGTGGGGGAGCTGGTCTTCAAGTTCATCGCGGACAACCAGGACGCGCTGGGCGTGGACCTGCTCCAGTTGGGCGCGCCGCGCGTGACGCAGGTGACGGACTCGCTGTGGCAGGTGCACATCCCGCAGGTGGTGCAGGGGGTGGCGGTGCGCCACGGCCGGCTGGCGGCGACCATCAGCCATGGCAACCTGGTGCTGCTGGGCACGGAGGCGTGGGCCAACGTGACCATCGGGGTGAAGCCCTCGTTCACGGCGGCGCAGGCGCTGTCCGCGGGCAGCGCGTTCCTGGGCCAGACGCTGTCGCCCACCAGCCTGTGGCAGCAGCCCACGCTGGAGGTGGCGCCCTTCGCGCGCACGGGCGCGGCCTTCGGCCAGGGCTATGGCCACGCGCTGGTGTGGAGCTACGGCTTCTCCAACGTGGGTGAGACCGAGCGCTGGAAGGTGACGGTGGACGCGAACTCCGGCGAGGTGCTCGCCGTGGAGGACGACAACCACTACTTCGACGCGCAGATCAAGGGCGGGGTGTACCCGTCCACCAACATCGGCACGTGCACGTCCAAGGAGACGTGCGGGACGATGCAGCCGAACACGCCCATGCCGTGGGCGAACACCGGCTTCGCCGCGCCCAACAACTTCACCGACGGCGCGGGCATCTACAACTACAGCACCGGCACCGTGAACACGACGCTGTCGGGCAAGTACGTGAAGATCGCCGACAGCTGCGGCACCATCAACGTCAGCTCCGCCACGGGCTCGCTGGACCTGGGCGGCGTGAACAACGACCACGACTGCACGGTGCCCGCGGGCACGTCCGCGGGCAACACCCCGGCGGCGCGCTCCAGCTTCTACGAGCTGAACAAGATCAAGGAAGTGGCGCGCGGCTGGCTGCCCACGAACACGTGGCTGCAGGGGCAGCTCACGTCCAACGTGAACCTGTCCAGCACGTGCAACGCGTTCTGGAACGGCAGCACCGTGAACTTCTACAAGTCCGGTGGCGGCTGCCGGAACACCGGTGAGATTGGCGCGGTGTTCGACCACGAGTGGGGCCACGGCATGGACAACTTCGATGCCAACGGCACCCTGTCCAACTCCAGCGAGGGCTACGCGGACATCGCGGGCATCCTGCGGCTGCAGACCTCCTGCGTGGGCTACGGCTTCTTCCAGACGACGAACACCGGCTGCGGCCTCACGCCGGACGGCACGGGCTACAACCAGCAGGAGTCGCAGGTCGCCGGACAGTCGTGGTGCAACCTGCGCTGCTCGGGCGTGCGTGACGCGGACTGGGCGGCGAGCGCGCCGAACATCCCGGCCACCCCGCAGAACTTCACCTGCCCGATGTGCTCGTCCGGCTCCGGCCCGTGCAGCAAGCAGGTGCACTGCGCCGCGTCCCCCGTGCGCCAGGCCGCCTGGGACCTGGTGACGCGCGACCTCACCGCCGCGCCCTTCAACTACAACTCCAACGACGCGTTCCTCCTGGGCAACAAGCTCTTCTACCAGGGCTCCGGCAACGTGGGCACGTGGCACGCGTGCAACTGCTCCGCCGGCACGTCCGACGGCTGCGGCGCGACGAACGGCTACATGCAGTGGCTGGCCGCGGACGACGACAACGGCAACCTGGCGGACGGCACGCCGCACATGACGGCCATCTACGCGGCGTACAACCGCCACAACATCGCCTGCTCCACGCCCGCGCCCACCAACGGCGGCTGCGCGACGGCCCCCACGGCGGCCCCCACCACCACGGCCACCCCGGGCGACAGCCAGGTGAGCCTGTCCTGGACGGCGTCCTCTGGCGCCAGCCAGTACTGGGTGATGAAGACGGAGGGCTTCGCGGGCTGTGACTTCGGCAAGGCGCGCGTCGCCACCGTCACGGGCACCAGCTACACGGACCCGGAGGTCGCCAACGGCCGCCAGTACTGCTACTCGGTCGTGCCCGCCAGCAGCAACGCGTGCTTCGGGCCGGCCTCCACCTGCACCTGCACCACGCCCACCTGCGCCGCGCCCGGCGCGCCCACGCTGACCACCCCCTCCTCCGGCGCCACCGGCGTGGAGCTGCTCGCGGTGCTGGACTGGGATGATGTGTCCGGCGTGTCCGGCTACGAGGTGCAGGTCGCGACGGACAGCGCGTTCACCAACGTGGTGCGCAGCGCCAACTCGCTCGTGGCCAGCACGTGGACGGTGTCCCCCGGCCTGTCGGCCACCACCGCCTACTACTGGCGCGTGCGCGCGCTCAACTCGTGCGGTGGCACCAGCTCCTGGAGCGCGGTGAACAGCTTCACCACGCGCGGCTGCGTCACCCTGGCGGCCCCCACCCTGTCGTCCCCTGCCTCCGGAGCCACGGGCGTCGCCCTGTCGCCCGCGCTGGACTGGTCCGACGTGGCGAGCGCCTCCGGCTACGACGTGCAGGTGGCGACGGACAGCGCCTTCACCAACGTGGTGCGCAGCGCGACGGGCCTGTCCACCAGCGCCTGGAACGTGACGCCCGCCCTGTCCAACCTCACGTCGTACTACTGGCGCGCGCGCGCCACGGACAGCTGCGGCGCGAGCCCGTACAGCACCGCGTTCAGCTTCACCACCACCAACGTCTGCACGCCCACCGTGGCCAGCTACAACACCACCGTGAAGGCCCCCGCCTGCGGCTCCGTGTGCGGCTGCGACACCGGCACCACGCTGGTCAACGGCCGCGGCACCGTGTCCGGCGGCGCGGAGCCCAACCAGCCCAACACGGTGGGCGCCACCTGCGCGGACGGCACCACCGGCACCTACCACGTGGATGAGAGCATCGACCGCATCGTGCTCAAGACGGTGGACCAGGGCCTCATCACCCCGGGCAAGCAGCTGACCGTGGACGTCACGGTGTGGTGCTACGGCACCACGGACCAGCTGGACCTGTACTACACGACGAACACCACCTCGCCCACGTGGACCGCCGTCACCACCGCCCAGGCCTGCACCGCGGTGGGGGTGAAGACGTTCTCCATCCCCGTCACCGTGGGCAGCACCACCGGCCAGCACGCCGTGCGCGCGCAGTTCCGCTTCGGCGGCACCGCCACCAGCGCGTGCGTGTCCGGTTCGTACAACGACCGCGATGACCTGGCCTTCAGCGTCGTGTCCTCGGTGGCCGCCAGCCCCGCCGCTCCGGCCGCGAAGCAGGTCCAGGGCCGCACCCTGACGGCCCGCTAGTCCCACCGCGCGGACGTCACGCCGTTCCCAGGGGCTCCCGGGTCATCCCGGGGGCCCCTTTTTCCTTCCCGCACCGCCCGGCACCGGACAGGCGCTGGAACCCGGGTGTCCACCACCGGGCGGCAGGGCGCCGCCGCAGAACAGCAATTCACGCTTGTCAAGACGGGGGCGCCCGGGAAGTCGCGAAAGCGGCAGCAAGCTGGCGAGAAAGCGCGAGCACCTGGCCGCGGGAGGACACAGCTTCATGAGATAGTCCGCGCCACTTCGTCGTTCTTGCCTTCAGGAGGGTGCCGCGATGTTCATCGAAATCATCGTCATGCCTCGCGAAGAAGTGAGCCCGAAGCGCCGCTCGCCCCGGACCCCGGAGCAGCGCGGCAGGGAAGCGCTCGCCCAGGCCTGGCGTGACGAAGGCAAGGCCTTCCACGGCGCCGTCCTGGAGTTCATCAAGGCACAGCACCTGCTGGGCGCGGTGAAGTGGATGAGCGAACCGGGGCTGCTGCCCCAGGTGACGCTCGTCGCTTCGGAGCGCGTGCTGGAGAAGCTCCAGGCGGAGCCCCGGTTCGCCGCGGGCCGCGCGCTGTCCATGAACCTGCAGACCTGATGTCCCGCGCCGTCCCGGCGCCCCTCCCTCCACACCCATGTCACCCCGTCACCGGTCCGTGATGGCCCCCCGCGTGAGCCCATCCGCGAGGCACCCACACGCGGCCCGTGTGCGTCATTTCCCTCCGGCTTAGCCTGTCTCATCCTGTTTCACGATGCTCTCAGTCTTGACTCGACCATCTTGAATTCCACAGGATGCGCCCCGCCCCACGGGTCTGGACGCCTCCGTCCGAACCGGGACGTGGGCGGATTTCCACCGTGCCTTCCGGCAGCGCGAGCCTTCGCCTGCAATCGGAGCGGAACATGCGTTTGAAGAGATTGGCCCCCGTCGTCCTGTCGCTGTGCTGCGCCACCGCCTCCGCCGAACAGCCGCGCGAGAAGGAGGTCTACATCACGGTGGGCTCGGAGACGCTGAGCACGCTGCGCACGTCGCTGCGCACGACGGGCGCCGCGCCCACGCTGGTGCGCGAGGCGAACGGCGTGAGCGTGCTCAAGCTGCGCGAGTCGCAGCTGGGGGACGTGTCGGCCATCATGCATGACCAGTATCACCGCTGCGCGGGCTTCCTCGCGCACGACACGCAGGAGGCGGCGCTCGCGGCGCTGGAGCCCGCGCCCGCCGCGCCGCAGTCGCTGGTGACGTACACGCTGGACAACGCGCCGGTGGTCAACGCGCTGTTCTCCGGCCTGCAGGAGGCCACGCTGCGCAGCACCATCACCCAGCTGTCCAGCTACACGAACCGCTACTACAACGGCTCCACCGGCGGGACGCAGTCGGCGGACTGGCTCAAGAGCACCTGGGAGTCGTACGCCAGCGGGCGCGGCGACGTGAGCGTGCAGCTGTACACGCACTCCGGCTGGAGCCAGCCCTCCGTCATCGCGACCATCACCGGCACCGTCTACCCGGACGAGGTGGTGGTGATTGGCGGCCACCTGGACTCCATCAACATCACCGTGCCCACCTCCAGCCGGCCCTCGGCGACCGCGCCGGGCGCGGATGACGACGCCTCCGGTATCGCCACCCTCTCCGAGGTCTTCCGCGTCGCGATGGCCAAGGGCTACAAGCCCGCGCGCACGGTGAAGTTCATGGCGTACGCGGCGGAGGAGGTGGGCCTCTATGGCTCGCAGGCCATCGCGCAGGCGCACAAGGCCGCGGCGGTCAACGTGGTGGGCGTGCTCCAGCTGGACATGACCAACTACCGCGGCTCCACGGTGGAGGTGACGCTCGTCACCGACAACACCAACGCGGCGCAGAACACGTTCCTGGGCAACCTCATCGACACGTACACGGGCTACACGCGCACCAACATCACGTGCGGCTACGGGTGCTCCGACCACGCGTCGTGGAACAGCCAGGGCTACCCGGCGTCCATCCCGTTCGAGGCGCTGATGAACCAGGACAACCCCTACATCCACACGGCCAACGACACGCTGGCCAACAGCACCGACGGCACCAGCGGCAACAACGCGAACAACGCGCTGAAGTTCGCGCGCATTGGCGCCGCGTACCTGGCGGAGCTGGGCAAGGGCACCATCCCCGGCCTGCCCACGGACACCACGCCCCCCACCGTGTCGCTCACCTCGCCCACCAACGGCGCGACGGTGACGGGCACCACGAACCTCACCGCGACGGCCAGCGACAACGTGGGCGTGAGCAAGGTGGAGTTCCTGGTGGACGGCGCGGTGAAGGCCACGGTCGTCTCCGCGCCCTACACCTTCGCGTGGGACAGCCGCACGGTGGCCAACGGCAGCCACACCGTGGCGGCCAAGGCACATGACGGCGCGGGCAACACCGCCACCACCTCCACCAACACGGTGACGGTGTCGAACGTGTCCACGTCCGGCACCTACGACGCCACGCTCAAGACGGTGCGCTGCAGCGCCGTGGCGGCCACCTGCGACAGCGGCACGCTCTTCAACGGCCGCGGCAACCTGTCCGGCGGCGCGGAGCCCAACCAGCCCAACACGCTGCGCGGCACCTGCGGCGACGGCAGCGAAGGCAGCTACCATGGCGACGAGTCCGTGGACGCCCTCAAGGTGTCCACCGTGGACGGCTCCAACTTCGCCGCGGGCAAGCAGGTGAAGGTGGAGGCCAAGGTGTGGGCCTACGCCAGCCCGTCCTCGGACCGCCTGGACCTGTACTACACGGCCAACGCCAACGCGACGACGCCCACCTGGACGCTCATCACCACCCTCACCCCGACGGTCGCCGGCTCCCAGACGCTGTCGGCCACGTACACCCTGCCCACGGGCACCGCGCAGGCCGTGCGCGCGCAGTTCCGCTACGGCACCGGCAGCCCCACCAGCGCGTGCGTCTCCAACAGCTACAACGACCGCGACGACCTGGTGTTCGCCGTCCAGTGAGCCCCTGTCCCTGACGTGAAGGGATGACGCGGAGGGGTCCAGGCACATCGCCTGGACCCCTTCGATGCTTTCACGGGCCGCCCGGGCACCGCGCGCGCCCCGCTTCCGCCCCCTACCGCCTCCGCCAGGCCTGCCGGGTCAGCTGGACGACCAGCTGCGTGAAGGACCAGCCGAAGGCCCGCGCGGAGAGGGCCACGAGGCTGTCCTCCCGCTCGCGGCCGGGGCGCCCCGGCCCGTTCATGTTCGGCTTCAGGTTGAGGTCGAAGAGCTGGAACGTCCCCAGCTCGTCGCTCCGGCAGTCGATGCGGATGGGCGCCGCCACGTCCAGCACCCGGGCCGCGCGCACGCACTCGGCCACCAGCGCCTGCACCCGGGGCTCCCTTCGCGCGGACGGCGACAGCGGCTCGCTGTTGTCCAGCACCGCCACCTCGCCGCAGTAGGGCGCCACGCCGTCCTGGTGGTGGAAGCGGCGCACGGGCGGCAGGCACCAGGGGGACAGCCCCCCATCCGGGACGCCCTCCCGCTCGAAGGCCCCGGGTGGCATCACCGTCACGGTGAGCTCCTCGCCGTCCAGGTACTGCTCCAGCAGGAGCGTGTCGCCGAAGCGCGGCCCCCCGTCCTCCCTGGCGGCCAGCAGCCGCCGCGCCACCTCCTGGAGCTCCGCGAGGCCCCTCACGCGCACCACGCCCTGGCTGCCCCGGCCCCGCAGCGGCTTGAGCATCAGCGGGAAGCGCAGGCCCCGCGCCTCCAGGTCCGCGGCGGCCAGCCGGTCCACGCCCAGGCGCCCCGGCGCGGCGCAGGCGCTCACGAGGACCGACGCGGCGACGGGGCACCCCGCGCGGCGCAGCGTCGCGTTGGTCACGCCCTTGTCGTCGAAGGTCTCCACCGTGCGGGGCTCCTGGCCCACCACCCACACGTCCTTCAGCACGGCCTCCAGGGGGTGGCCCGTGAACAACACGGTGTTCGCCCACAGCATGCGGGCCCCCGCCGCGCGCGCCGCCGCGATGCCGGCCGCGTCGTCGCCGAACACCCAGTCCTCCTGCACGCGCGGGTCGGGGTTCGCCACCGGCGTCACCACGGGGCACCCCGCCTCCCGCAGCGCGTACGCGATGTCCGCGCCGCTGTCCGCGTAGCCTCCGGGCTTGGTGGGCTTGCGCACGCCGTCGATGACCGGCGCCGGCAGCGCCTGGAAGAGCACCGCGACCGGCGCGGGCGCCTCGTCCGGGGGAATGCGTTCGCGGTGAGTCTCCGTCTCCATGTCCCAACCCTCCGAGCGCCCGGCCGGCCGACTGCTGGGGCCCGGCCGCCGGGCTGGCCACGCGCCCCACCTCGAAGGAGATGATGCCCACCCCGCGGCCGGCGTGAGGCCCCCGCCGGCCGCTCGGAGGGCGGGGGCCGGCCATGCTCCCCGCCGCGAGGCGTGCGTCCGGGCCCCACGGCCGCCTCCGGGTGGCACGCCTCCGGAAGCGCGCCCGCGAGCCGCTTCCCTGAGGGCGTGGGAGGCGACGTGGCGGGCCTCGGTGCGCCGTGCCACGCGTCCGACGAAGGAGGTCGTCCGTCCTCCGTGGTTATCCTCCCTGGCGGCTCAGGACCCGCGGTCCAGCAAGCCGCGCACGGCGGGGCGCACCTTCCGCGGAGTGACATCCGGCGGGCGCCGGCCCCGGATTCCGGTGGCCCCCCTGGAGGCGTTGCTCTATGGGGGATGGGTGATTCGCCGTCAGTTCCTGGAGCATGCCAAGGCCGTGGCCCGCTTCGCCCCGGTGCGGCCGTCGGCGAAGGCGGGCTTGCGGGCCGCGCTCGCGTTCTTCGTGCCCACCGTCGTGGGCAGCGCGCTGAATCTGCCTGGCGGCCTGTGGCTCGCGGTGGGCGGCTTCAACACGTCCTTCGTCGACAAGGGCGGCTCCTACCACGCCCGCTTCCGTGCCATGGGCGGCACGGCGGTGGCCGCGGCGGCGGCCGCGGTGCTGGGCAGCCTCGCGGGCATGCACCCCGCGCTGGCCATCCCCGCCGCCCTGCTGTGGGTGACGGCGTGGAGCTTCGCGGGCGTGTACGGCGCCGCGGCGAACCTCACCGGCAACATCGCCGCCACCACCTTCGTCATCGCCCTGGCGCTGCCCGCGGACAGCGCCCTGGGCGCGCTCGAGTCGGGCGCCGCGCTCCTGGGTGGAGCGGCGTGGGCCATGGTGCTGTCGCTGGTGCTCTGGCCCATCCGCCCCTACCGGCCCGCGCGAAAGGCGGTGGCGGCGTGCTTCGACGCGGTGGCGGACTACGCGGAAGCCATGTCGCGCGTGGCCCAGGCGGGACTCGAGGACACGTGGCAGGCGCTCATGCAGGAGCAGCACGGGCGCATCCGAGAGACGCTGGAGCTGGCGCGCACCACGCTCACCGCCACGCGCCAGGGCCGCGGCGAGCGGGGCCGCGGCGAACGGCTGCTGGTGCTGCTGGAGGGCGCGGACGCGATGTTCATGGGGCTCATCGCCCTGGGTGAGGACCTGGAGAGCCTGGGCCCCCCGGTGAGCGGCCCCGTCGCGGACCCGAGGGCCGCGGTGGCCGTGGCCCTGCTGGACTGCGCGAACACCGCGCGCGACCTGGTGCGGCTGGTGCAGGTGGAGGGCCACAGCCGCAGGCCGCGGCCGGAGTGGGACGGGCGCGCGGTGCGCGACGCGCTCACCGACCTGGACGCGCGGGGCCTCGTGACGCGGCTGGAGCGGGCCCGGCTGCTGGACGTCGCGCGGCTGCTCACGGAGATGCGCGAGCGCGCGGACGTGGCGCTGGACACCGCGTGCCGGCTGCCCGGCCCTCCCACGGCGGGAATGCCGCCGCCCGCGCGCGAGCTGGCCGAGGAGGCCTCCCCGTCCCTGCTGGAGCCCGTGCGCGCGCACCTCACGCTGGGCTCGGAGGTGCTGCGGCACGCCCTGCGCGTGGGCCTCACCACCACGGCGGCGGTGTGGATCGCCAGCGTCTTCCGGCCGAACCACGGCTACTGGGTCACCCTCACCGTCCTCACCGTCATGCAGCCGTACACCGGGCCCACCTTCCTCAAGGCCCTCCAGCGCGTGCTGGGGACGGTGGTGGGCGGGCTGCTCGCCATCGCCGTCGCGTCGTGGCTCCAGGACCCGCATGCGCTGATGGCGCTCCTGTTCTGCACCGCCGCCCTGTGCGTGAGCCTCATCCCGCTCAACTACGGGCTGTTCACCGTCTTCGCCACGCTCACCTTCGTGCTGCTCGCGGAGATGGGCAGCGGGGACTGGACGCTGGCGACGGTGCGAATCGTCAACACGCTCATCGGTGGAGCGCTGGCGCTCGCGGGCACCTTCTTCCTGTGGCAGCGCTCGGAGGAGGAGCGCTTCCCCACGCAGATGGCCGAGGCCCTGCGCGCGGACCGGGAGTTCTTCGCCGTGCTGAGCGCGGCCTGGCAGCGGGGCGAGCCCCCCGCCGGGGCAGCGCTCGCGGAGGTCCGCCGCAAGCTGGGGCTCGCGACCATCAACGCGGAGACGTCCTTCCAGCGCCTGCTCAACGAGCCGCGCTGGCGCACCGAGGCGCTGGAGCCCCTGATGACGCTGCTCGCCTTCACCCGGAGGTTCGCCGCCGTCTGCACCCTGCTCGCGTCGCGGCGCTCCGTGCCCACCACGCCCGCGGTGCGCGAGGCCCTGGAGCGCTACGCACGGGCCATGGACGGCGCGATGGAGGACCTGGCGGACGCGGTGCTCCACGGCCGCCGCCCCCGGCCCCTGCCCTCGCTGGACGCGCTCATCGGCTGGAACGTCCCCACCCCGGACGCCGCCGGCGCCGCGCTGGCCGCGGAAGCCCCCCTGCTCCAATCACAGCTCGAACGGCTCGGGCGCCAGCTCTCCGTGCTCCACGCCGCCGCGACCCGACGCCTGGAGGCCGCCCCGCTCTCCACGCCCGAGGTCCAGCCCTCCGCGCTCAACGGTCCCTGACGGAACGAGCGGAACAGACGGACAGACGCCGTGACACGTCCGACAAACTCGTAGGCCCGCGTCTCACTCTTTCAGCCCCAAGCAAGCACCGGACAAGCAACCGGCCCCCGCTTCGGGTTGAAAACGAAAAATCGCGCGCGCACAGTGGGACCACCTGACGCGGCGCATCCATGCACACTGAAGTCCAGACGCATCCTCCCCGGGAGCCGGGCCTGTTCCGGCTGACCTGGCCCATCTTCTTCGAAATCTTCCTCTTCATGCTGATGGGCACGGCGGACACGCTGATGCTCAGCGGTGTGTCGGACGCAGCCGTCTCCGCGGTGGGCGTCGTCAACCAGTACGTCTTCATCTGCATCCTCATCATGGAGGTGGTGAGCCACGGCGCCTCCATCGTCGTGTCCCAGTACCTGGGCGCGAAGCGGAGCGCGGAGGCCGCGCGCATCGCGGCGCAGGCCATCACGATGAACTTCCTCCTGGGGCTGGCGGTGAGCGGCGGGCTGCTCCTGTCCGCGGACGCCATCCTGGGGCGGATGAACCTGGAGCCCCAGACGCTGGCGTACGCGAGCACCTACTGGCACATCGCGGGCGGGTTCCTGTTCCTCCAGGCGCTCATCAACGTCTTCTCCAGCCTCATCCGCACGTATGGCTTCACGCGGCAGTCCATGTACGTGGCGCTGGGCATGAACGTGGTGCACGTGCTGGGCAACTGGGTGCTCATCTTCGGGCACTTCGGCGTGAGCGCGCACGGCGTGGCGGGCGCGGCGATGTCCACGGTCTTCAGCCGCGCGGCGGCGCTGGGCGTGTTCGGGTGGATGCTCTGGCGGGTGATGGACGTGCGCATGGCGCGCCGGGACTTCGTGGCGCTGACGCGGGAGTACGTCCGGAAGATCCTCCGCGTGGGCGTGCCGTCCGCGGTGGAGCAGATGACCTACCACGCGTGCCAGACGGTGTTCCTCTACTACGTGACGTACCTGGGCCCCACGGCGCTGGCGTCCCGCCAGTACGCCAACGCGATGTCCCAGTACGTCTTCCTGTGCAGCCTCGCCATTGGCATGGGCACGGCCATCATCGTCGGGCGGCTGGTGGGCGCGAGCCGCTCCCAGGACGCCTATGCGCGCGTGCTCAAGAGCCTCAAGTGGAGCATCGGCATCACCGTGGCGGTGGACCTGACGGCCATCGTCTTCCGCGAGCCGCTGATCCGCCTCTTCACCCACGACGGCGACATCCTGCGGATGACGTCGCAGGTGCTCGTCCTGAGCCTGCTGCTGGAGACGGGGCGCTCGTTCAACCTGGTGCTGGTGAACGCGCTGCGCGCCGCGGGGGACGCCACCTTCCCGGTGATGATGGCGATGCTGTCCATGGTCTGCATGAGCCTGCCCCTGGGCTACTTCCTGGTGTTCCACCTGAACCTGGGGCTCGCGGGCGTGTGGCTGGCGGTGGCCGCGGATGAATGGACGCGCGGGCTGGCCATGTGGCTGCGCTGGCGCAGCCGTGCATGGGAGCGCCAGTCGCTGGTGTCGCCCGCCGAGGCGCCCGCGGTGATGGCGCACTGAGGGCGACGCCCTGCCTTCCCCGGTCACCTCCCGGGGAAGCCGGGCTCCGCCGCGCGCCTGCCCTGCACTCTTGCACGGGGCGTCCGGCCAGGCCCGTGGCCCGGCCCCTTCTCCTGGAAGCGAGGCGACCCACTATTGGTGGGTCGCGCCACCGCCTTGAATCCGGGAGAAGCCCATGCTCGCCGTCGTCTACAAGCAGAACAGCCAGGTGAAGGTCGAAGAGGTCGAGGATCCAAAGGTGGAGGCCCCCACCGACGCCATCATCCGCGTCACCTCCGCGGGCATCTGCGGCAGCGACCTGCACATGTACGAGGGCCGCACCGCGTCCAAGGCCGGGCAGGTGTTCGGCCACGAGAACATGGGCGTCGTGGAGCAGGTGGGCCCTGGCGTGGTGGGCATCAAGAAGGGGGACCGCGTGGTGCTGCCCTTCAACATCGCCTGCGGCACCTGCTTCGACTGTGTGCGCGGCCGGACGGAGGCTTGCCTCGTCGCCAACCCCGACGCGCCCCACGCGGGCTACGGCTACGCGGGCATGGGCCCCTACCGCGGCGGACAGGCGGAGCTGCTGCGGGTGCCCTGGGCGGACTTCAACTGCTTGAAGCTGCCCGGCCAGCCGGGCGACGCCTTGGAAGATGACTTCCTCCTCCTGTCGGACGTGTTCCCGACCGCCTACCACGGCACCGAGCTCGCGAACGTGCGGCCGGGCAGCACGGTGGCGGTCTTCGGCGCCGGTCCGGTGGGCCTGCTCGCGGGCTACTGCGCGCTCCTGCGGGGCGCGTCGGAGGTCTACGTGGTGGACAGCGTCCCGGAGCGCCTGGCCAAGGTGAAGGAGATGGGCGCCATCCCCATCGACTTCACGAAGGGCGATCCGGTGAAGCAGATCATCGAGCTGCGCCGCAAGAACCCGCTCATCATGGGCGCGCTGCGGCCGGGTGAGGAGAAGGCCCTGGGCGTGATGTGCGGCATCGACGCCGTGGGCTACCAGTCGCGCGACAACAAGGGCGCGGACGCGCACGGCGGCAAGGAGAAGCCCACCCAGGTGCTGGAGCAGCTGGTGGAGCTGGTGAACCCCACGGGCTCCATTGGCGTCGTGGGCGTCTACATCGCCCCGGACCCAGGCGCCCCCGACGAGAACGCCAAGCAGGGCATCTACCCGCTGCCCTGGGCCAAGGTGTTCGACAAGGGCATCACCGTGGGCACCGGCCAGACGCCGGTGAAGCGCTACAACTACTTCCTGCGCGACCTCATCATCGCGGGCCGCGCGAAGCCCAGCATGATCGTCAGCCACCGCCTGCCGCTGAGCGACGCCCCGGACGCCTACCAGAAGTTCGACGCGCGCAAGGACGGCTACACCAAGGTCATCCTCAAGCCGCAGCAGCGCCCGAAGGCCCGCGCGTAGACACCGGCGCCGGGGCCCTGGGTGAAGCCGGGGCCCCGCGTCCCCCGGGGCGTCCAGGCCCCAGGCCGTGCAAAGGCCGCAACTCCTGGCGGGGCTGGCCGATAATTCCTCAACGTCCACCGTCTCGGTGGTTCGAGGGGGAAGACCCAGCATGTCCAGAATCGGCGAGTCCATTGGTGGCGCCATCGCGGCGCGCGTGAAGCAGGCCCTGACCCCGGAGGTCCGCCCGGCTCCGCCGCCCCCGTCCCCCGCCGCCGCCCAGCGCCCCTCCGACACCTTCGAGTCCGCGTCCGTGGTCCGGCGCGGCGGGCCCTCGCTGGGGACGCCGACGCCCGTGGCCACGCCCACCCAGGTGGGGACGGCCGGCACGCCGGTGGCGACGAACGGCGGCACGGTGGCGGACTACCAGGTGGGTCCTCCGCGGCGCCCCGACATCCACCACGACAACGGCTTCCTGCAGAACCCCAACGACCCCAACGACCCCAACCCCATCCCCACGGAGAGCCCGGGCCTGGGTGACTACGCGGCGCGGGCCGAGTGGGAAGTGAAGCTCAACGGCGCGCGCGCCCTCCAGGGCATCCCGGGGGTGCCGCACAACAACATCCCGGACGGGCTGGACACGTACGACCACTTCCTGCACGGCAACGGGGCGGACCGGCACTTCGACTACGAGCGCTTCGTCAGCACGGACCCCGCGGGCCAGGCGGTGCTCACCAACTCCACCCGCGACACGCAGCAGGCGGTGGAGGCGGCCTACAACCAGATGGTCGCGCAGGATCCCTCGCTCGCCGGCAAGCCGGTGACGTTCCAGGTGACGGGCTCGCAGATTGGCGTGGGCGGCAGCGAGCAGTTCCCGTACCCGGAGACGGAGAACTGGCAGAAGGCCATTGGCGGCCACTCCATCTGGAACAGCGCCACCGTCACCGTCTACCCGCCGGAGACGCCGGGCGGAAAGCCCCGCTTCGAGATGGACATGACGCTGCACGCGGAGGACCGCTACAACTTCAACCCGGGCCAGGCGGACATCAACACCGGCACGCCGGACGCGGCCAACGGCCGGCTCGAGCGCACCGGCCTGGGGCACCAGTACACCAACTACGGCACGCTCCAGCGCCACGTGACCTGGGAGCAGGGGAGCCCCGAGAATGCGGTGTCGCGTCCCATCGGAGGCCGTTAGGCGCGCGCTCGCTGGCACCCTGCTGTTGGGGTGTGTTTCGCTGGCCTGCGACAAGCCCACGGGCGGGAGTGCATCCATGACGACACAGACGGCCGCTCCGGCCGCGAAGACGGGAACGGACCTGGAGACGCTGGAGAAGACCGTGACGCTGCCGCGCCGCCCCCAGGCGGTGCGCTGGCGCCAGTCCGCGCGCGGCATCCCGGGCGGGCTGGGCCCCACGGACACGCAGTTCCTCGCGGAGCTGGAGTACGCGGCGGCGGACGTCCCCGCGCTCCAGGCCGCGCTGAAGCCCACGCGGCTGACGGTGAAGGTGGAGGACGGCGGGTGGCTGCCGGACGCCACCCGCGACGCCCTGAAGGGAGCCACCGCCTACGACGCGGCCCCCTTCTTCAAGGGCTCGCTGCGCCAGGGCACCGTGTTCCACCTTCCGGGCACGAACACCTTCGTGCTGGTGCTCTTCAGCAGCTAGTCCTGGGACTTCTTCCAGGGAGAGGGCCCGTCGCCAGCCTTGGCGCGGGCCTTCTTGCCGCGCGCCACCTCCGTGGCGAGCGCGTCCAGCCGGGGCGTCCAGAACACGCGGAACCGCTCCAGCCAGGCGTCGACCTCGCGCAGCGGTCCCGGGTCGACGTGATAGACGCGCCGGGTCCCTTCGGCGCGCACGCCCGCGAAGCCGCTGTCGCGCAGCACCTTCAGGTGCTGGCTGACCGCGGGCTGGCTGATGCCGAACTCGGCTTGGATCGCCTCGGTGACCTCGCCGGAGGCGCACTCGCCCTCGGCCAGGAGCTCCAGGATCCGCCGCCGTACCGGATCGCCCAGGACATCGAAGGCGTGCATCGAACCTCTCAGACCCCCGGATGCCTCACATCGGGAGGTGGCGCGCCAGTATAGAAGGCCGCCGTCCGCGCCGCGCGCGCCTTCGCCACCGCGCCCTCCTCTCCCGCCGCCGCCTCCGCCCGCGCCCAGCCGTTGCTGCTGGCCAGGATGAAGGCCTTGCCGTCATCCGACGCCGTCCAGGCCGCCGCCGCGGCCTTGTCCACGGTGTCCCCGCCGGACTCCAGGTGCAGGCCCAGGCCCACCAACCCCAGCTCCCAGCCGATCCCCACCGCGCCGGGGCCATAGTCGTCCCAGAAGGGGCTGACGTGGGCCATGTGCTCCAGCCGCAGCCGCGCCCCGCCACCCGGCGCCTCGGACAGGGTGACCTCCACCCAGCTCACGTCCCCCCGGGCCTCCCACGTCAGCCCCAGGCACCGCGGCGGCTCGCAGCGGGTAATGGTGCCGCCGGCGTTGCCCTGGAGCTGGTAGCGGCCGCCCAGCTTGAGGTCGCCCGACACCGGCAGGAACCAGCGGGGGATGCGCTCCGGCTGGGTCAGCGCGTCCCAGAGGTCCTCGACCGTCGTGTCGTAGTCCCGCATGGCGATGACGACCCGGGCGGGCTTGCCCTCGTGCTCGCGGCTCTCCACCTCTCGCACGACGGCCCCGATGTAGCGCTCCACGTTGATCATGGCGTCTCCAGACTAAGGTTTGACTTATATAAGACAAGCCTTATTCAATCTGTCAACGCCGACGCGTCGGTCCACGAGGCACGAAACGAACGAAGGGGCCCGCCCGCCACCGCGCGCGACCCCACCGAGGAGTCGCGCGCGTGGGTGGGTGGGCCCCTCCTTCTGCCGACGCGGCCTGCGTCCGTCGCCTGTTAGAGGGGCGTGCCCTCGGGACGCGTCTTGCGTGGCGCGGTGCCCTGCCGCGAGGGGGGCCGCGAGGAGGCCTTGCCTTCCGCGCCGCCGCCCACGCCGTTGATGATGGCGCTCACCAGCAGGAAGGCGTTGAGGCGCAGCTGCATGAAGTTCGTCTCCACCTTCGGCGGCTGCTGCATGCGCAGGGTGCGGTCGTCGCCCTGCTGGTGCCGAGGCCACTCCGTCGCGGGCGCGGGGGCTCCCGTGCGGGCGAACTGGAGCAGCCACTGGCTCACCTGGCGCGAGTACGCGCGGTCCTCGTCGGTGAGGACGTCCTCGGTGGGCGGGCAGCGGGCCACGGTGTCCAGGAAGTAGGGGATCTCCGCGCCGTGCGGGACGCCGTGGGTGAAGTCGGGGCGCAGCGCGGTGGCGGTGTATTCGAAGTAGAAGCGCCACGCGTCGGAGACCTTGTTGTGCAGGTCCGCGATCTGCCGGGGGATGAGCGTGAAGACGATGTCCCGGCACGCCTGCCGCGCCAGCTCCTCGTCGGGCGTCACGCCCGGGTAGAGCAGGCCAATGGGCACGTTCTGGGCGCGCAGGGCCCGGAGGACGTCCATGGGGTCCATGTTCATCGCCTCCATCACGCTCACGTCGTCGCTGGTGCTCCCCAGGATGAGGGGCACGCGCGACTGCTGCTGCGCCTTGAAGGTGGACAGGATGGACTGGGGCAGCACGGTGTCGCCCGTCACCGCCACGGGGGCCAGGGACGTGTCCGAGGGCTGCTGCCAGAAGTCCTCCGCGGGCAACAGGCGCAGGCGATCCGGCGTCGCCTCCGCGTCCGGCACGCCCAGGCCGCGAATCAGGGCCTCCCCCTTGAGCACCGCCTTCTCCAGGGGGATCTCATCCATGCCGTACACGCTCATCGCCACACCCCGGTGGAAGTACGGGCGCGCCGCCGCCATGCAGAAGAGCGACAGGACGCTCTTGGCGCCCGCGGACTGGCCGATGATCGTGACGTTGCCGGGGTCCCCTCCGAAGCGCGCGATGTTGCGGTGCACCCACTGGAGCGCGGCGACCTGATCCAACAGGCCGAAGTTGGCCGCGCCGCCGCCGGGCTCCTCCAGCAGCGCCGGATGGGCCAGGAAGCCCAGGTGGCCCAGGCGGTAGTTCAGCGTGACCACGACGGCATCCCGCGACGCCAGCGGCACGCCGCTGTACGGGGGCAGGCCGCTCGCGCCAATCACATACGCGCCGCCGTGGATCCACACGATGACCGGCAGCTTCGCCTGGGCCTCCACGCGGGGCGTCCAGACGTTGAGATAGAGACAGTCCTCGTCCATGGGATGCGGATCGCCGCCGTTCGCGATGCAGTCCTCCCGCGACTGAAGCGAGGAGTTGCCGAACGCCGCGGCCTGCCGGAGGTACTTCCAGGGGGCGAGCGGTGCGGGCGCGCGCCAGCGCAGCGCGCCCACCGGAGGCTGGGCGTAGGGGATGCCCTTGAAGGCATACACTCCTTCCTCGGCGACACCTTGAAGCTGCCCTTCGACGGTGCTGACGACCGGTGCGGACTGCTTGACCATGTGTGAACCCCCAGAGACCCGGCGCGCCAGAAGCCGGGCCGTGCGAAGTAGAGGTTCGACGGATGCAAGTCAATGCACCTCCCGACAAAGACAATCACGCGTCCGCCAACCGACGGACGGCGCGACCCGGGAGCATCAGGGTAAAGCCATACCGAGTTCCCGCATCACCAGACGCGCGATGGCGGCGTAGTCCCCGTCGAAGTGGTGTCCCCCCTTGAGCATGGTGGCCCGGGCGCCGGGCACGTCCGACAGCGCCGGGCAGAGGCTGTCCGCCAGCTCCTCGTCGCCGTAGAGGCAGAGCACCGGCGTGCCCTTCAGGGCCTTCACGTCCGGGAGCACCGCGTTCGTGGGGCGGCCCTTGCCTCCGAAGATATCGGTGACGTGCACCTCGAACTCCGCCTCCTTCCCGGGCGCGAGCAGGACGAGCAGCCGCACCCGGGCCCGCAGGTCCTCCGGCAGGCGCGCGGCGATGGCCGGCACCACGTCCGCGCCGCGCGAATAGCCCAACAGCATCACGCGCTGCTTGCCCCAGGAGGCCAGGAAGTGGCGCAGCGCGCGGGCCACGTCCGCGGACGTCTCCTCCGGGGTCCGGCGCTTCCAGAAGTAGCGCAGCGAGTTGAACCCCACGACGGGAATGCCCTGGCCCGCGAGCGACTCCGCCACGGACTGATCCAGGCTCGCCCAGCCGCCATCCCCGGTGACGATGAGCGCCAGCGTGTCGCTCTGGGGGGCGGACGTCGCGGGGACCTCCACGAGCGGCAGCCCCTCCACCGACGCGTCTCCGGCGAGCGTCCCCACGCCCGCATCCGGCACCGGGGCCCCGGACACCAGGGGCAGATGCTCCGCGGCGAGCGGCACCGCAGCGGCGTCGTAGGCGGCGAGGAGCGGCCCCTGCCACGAGGACACGGGCATGCGGGCCAGGCCCGGGCCGGGCACCGTCACCACGCGGCCCGTCCTCAGCGCGCGCGTGAAGTCATGCGCGGCCTTCACCCGGTGGGTCGCGTCGTGGTCCGCGACGAGCAGCACCCACGGCTCCGTCAGGACGCGCGCCGGTCCCAGCCGCTCCTGGGTGTCCTTGGCCGCGCGCGAGCGCACCAGGCCCGCGCCCGGACAGAAGACGGCGGACGTCGTCAGCTCCGGCGTGAAGTCCACGCTCACCGCGCCCCGGAACGTCCCCTCCGGAGCCTGGGCCAGCGCCGCGTAGGCCACGGCCGCGCCAATGCCCTCCCCCACGAGCACCGGGTGCAGGTATTCGGGCAGCTTCGCGTGCTGCTGGTAGCCCTGGCTCAGGACCTCCAGGTCGCCCGCCGGGTACGCGCACCGCTTGCCCTTCTCCAGCGCGCGCAGGTAGGCCCTGCCGTCCACCGCGAGCACCAGCGCGCCGTGCGAGGCCAGCACCAGGGCCAGCTCCCGGCCCCGGCCCTGATCCGCCGGGCCATCCGCCAGGAGCAGCGCCACCGTCGCTGGCGCCCCCGGGGGCGTCACCACCGTGACGTGCCCGAAGCGGCCACCGGGGTTCAGCGTCTCCACGCTCGGCGCCGCCGGCGCCGCGGGGACAGGCGCGGGCGCTGACGCGGACGCCGGAGCCTGGGGCGCGGGGGGCGCCGCGCAGGTGCGGGACGCGGGGAGGAGCGCCAGGGTCAGCGCCAGCACCGCCCCCACCAGGAACCAGCCCGCGCGCTTCTTCATCGCGCCACCACCCCTCCCAGCCCGCGCGACACCAGCGAGGCCACGCCCGTGAGAACCCCCGGCAGCGCGAGCCCCCCCGGCGACGCCAGGTAGCGCGGCGACCAGTCCGGACGGAACTTCTCCTTGTAGTGGCGCAGCCCCTGGAAGTTGTAGAAGTGCTCGCCGTGCCGGAACACGAGCGCGCCCAGCCGGTTCCACACCGGCGCGAGCGTGCGCTCCTCGAAGCCGCTGAAGGGCGCCATGCCCAGGTTGAAGCGGTGGAAGCCCTGCTGCCGGCCCCAGAGCATCAGCGACGTGAAGAGGTAGTCCATGGCGCCGTGCGGGCTGCCCGGCAGGTAGCGCATGAGGTCCACGCTCAGCTCCTCCTTCGTGTCCGGGGCCCACACGTTGGCGAAGCCCGTGAGGACGCCGTCCTTGCACACCAACGCCACGGGCCCCTGCTCCAGGTAGCGCGGGGAGAACCAGCCCAGGCTGAAGCCCTTCTCGCGCGTGTTCTTCTCCGCGAGCCACGCGTCGGAGATGGCCTGTAACCGAGGCATCAGCTCCGGCACGGCCTCACGCGGCCGTACCTCGAACGTCCAGCCCTCGCGCTCCATGCGGCGCACGCCGTGGCGCAGGCCGCGGCGCTCCGGCCCCTCCAGGCTGAAGTCCTCCAGCGGCACCGTGGCCTCCTCGCCCAGCTTGAGCAGCGTCAGGCCCAGGTCCAGGTAGCGCGGCAGCGCTCCCGGCCCCACCTGGTAGAAGCACGCCCAGCCATGGTGCCGATCCGCCAGCTCGCGGAAGCGCCACGCCAGCTCCGTCGCGGCTTCCGGAGGCCCCACCGGATCCCCCATGGACACCCACGCGCGGCCGGCCACGCCGTACATGAGGAAGGCGTCTCCCGCGTCGTTGAACAGCAGCGACTTGTCCCCCACCAGCGCCAGCGAGGCCATGGACTCCGTCGCGCTCGCCACCAGGGGCCGCACCTTCCGCAGCTCCTCCAACGTCGGGGGGTGCGTGCGCGCCCCGGCCGGGCGCAGGAGCGAGGCGATTCCCGCCACCACGGTCGCGCCCAGCACGCCCACGCTGGCGCGCAGGAAGCGCGGCGCGTCGCCTGAGAAGGTGAAGCGCCACCAGAGATCGTGGCTGTAATCCACGTGCCGGTACGAGAAGAACCCCAGCCACACCGACGCGCCCACCACCGCCACCGCGGCCAGCAGCCACCCAGGGCTGAAGGCCTCCGCGAAGAGCGACGCGTGCCGGTAGAACTGCTGATGGAAGGGCGCCAGCGCCACGGCGAGGACCAGCAGCAGCGTGGCCTCCTCGTAGTCCACGCCCTTCACCACGGAGAACACCGCGCCCGCCACCAGCAGCGCCTGCGTCAGCACGTAGGCCGCGTCCAGCCGCCGCTGGAGCCCGCGCGCGAGCAGCAGCAGCGCCAGGCCCACCAGGCTCCCCAACAGGTGCGACACCTCCAGCAGCGACAGCGGCACCAGGCGGCGCAGCACCGCCAATCGATCCCTCTCCGTCGGCGTCGCGCCAGAGAACAACAGCACCGTGCCCGCCACGAACGCCACCGCCGACGCGACCCAGGGCACCACCGGCGCGAACGAGCTGTGCATGACCTTCGCCAGCCGCGTCAGGTGGTGACGGCGCTGAAGCACCTCGTGCCCCGCGAGCAGGAGCGCCGCCACCGTGAAGGGCACCAGGTAGTAGACGAACCGGTAGATGAGCAGCATGCCCACCACCTGGGACGCGGGCACGTGCGGCGTGAGCGCGGACAACATCACCGTCTCGAAGACGCCCAGCCCCGCCGGCACCTGGCTGGCGATGCCGGCCAGCTGAGCCAGCGCGAACAGCGCGGTGAGCGACGGCAGCGACACGCCGCTGTCCGCCGGCAGCAGCACCCACAACACGAGCGCCGCCAGCACCCAGTCGGTGCACGACACCACCAGCTGCGCCAACGCCCGCGCGGGCGTCGGCAGCGTCCACTCCAGCCCGCGCACGCGCAGGGGCCGGCGCACCCGGGCGCAGGCCACGAAGTAGCCCACGAGCAGCAGCCACAGCACCGCGCCCAGCACGTGCGCCACGGGGGCGGACACCGACAGCACCCCGCCGCCCCCCTCCACCAGCAGCGACGTGCCGGTGACGGCGGCCAATCCCAGCCAGAACGTGAGCGCGTTGAACACGGAGACGCGCGCCACATCCAGCGCGGTGAGCCCCCAGGCGGAATACAGCCGGTAGCGAACCGACCCCCCGCTGAGGAATGACGCGCCCAGGTTGTGCCCGAAGGCGTAGCCCACGAAGGACGTGAACCCCACGCGCGGGTACGGGAGCCGGTGACCCGCGTGCCCCAGCGCCAGCACGTCGTACAGCGTGAGGGCCACGTAGTTCACGGCGGTGACCGCCAGGGCCAGGAGGATGCGGCCCGAGGACACCGCCGCCAGCCCCGCCGACACGTCATGACGGTGGACGTGCGACAGCTCCCGGTGCAGCACGTATGCAGCCACACCCAGCAGCGCCAGCGGCAGCGCGGTGCTGACGAGTCTTTGTACCTTCGACATTCCCGGTTCTCCCGACGGGTGCAACAGCACGCCGCGTGCCAGGGGCCGTGCAGGGGGACGCTGGGGTCGGGGCCTGCCCGGAATGCCCCAGGTGGGGCATTCCGCCCCATCCGCCCGGACAGCCCCGGTGCCCACCGGGGCATGGGGAGCGCGGTTCGCCAGCCAGCCTTGACGGGAGCGGGCCCCCTGACGCCCCCCCACGGCAAAGACTTGCATTGGACCTGGGGACGAGACGTCCGTCGGCCAGCCCCTCGGGGCGCCCCCTCTCCCGACGCACTCCCGCAGGCCCTTTGAGGACAGAGCGAGACGATGATTTCATGTTTTACGTTGTTACTCCGCCCCGCCCGTCCGAGCGCCTGCCAACACCGCGTGTGACACAGCGCTGGAGGCGCGACGGGGAGGCGCTGGGGACCCAATTTACAGAGGGCCCGCTGGCGCTGAATCATGTGTGACGAATGTTTCATCCCCCTGCCTTCGCTCTCGACCTCTTCCACGGGCTCGCTGCTGCTGGTCGTTCCCCGCGCCGTGCTTCGCGCCTCGTCGCGCTGGGCTCCGTGCTGCTGCTGTTCCTCGCGTTCGCGCCCGCGGCGCACGCGGCCGAGGCGGTGCATGCGCTCGACGGCTGGCGCTTCCGCTGGGGCGACTCGCCCATCGGGCCGGACGGCATTCCCACGTGGGCCACGGAGCCGGAGAGCGCGGCGGGCTGGGAGGCGATGACGGCGCTCCAGGAGCCTCCAGGGCGCGGCGCGAACACGCTGCTCTGGCTGAGCATCCCTGTCCCCGCGGGCGACTGGTTGGAGCCTGCGCTCCTGCTGGGCAACGTCGCCAACGCCTTCGAGGCCTACGCCGGCGGCCAGCGCATCCACGGGAGCGGGACCCTGACGCCCTCCGCCGAGGAGACGCTGGAGAACATGGCCTGGCACCTGGTGCCCCTGCCGCCCTCGGCGCTGGGGCATCGCGTGCTGCTGCGCATCCAGGGCACCGGGCCCACCATCGGTGTCAGCCGGGATGCCCGGGTGGGCGCCCGCCATGCGCTGCTCGCGGAGGTGACGCGCACGGGACTCGCGCCCTTCGTGCTGGGGACCCTGCTGCTGGCCATCGGCGTGGCGTCGCTGGGGGCCGTCATCCTTCGCCGCCAGACACGGCTGCTGGCGTCGCTGGCCGTCTTCGCCTCGGGCTCCGGGGCGCTGCTGCTGGGCTCCAGCGGACTGCTCGCGGCGCTCTGGGACAGCGCGGTCGCCGGGAGCGTCCTCACCCTGCTGGGCGCGTACGTGCTCGTGCCCGGGCTGGCGTGGTTCATCTCGGAGACCGTCGGCGCGGGGAAGCTGCGCGCGTTCCGCTGGGGCGCGGCGGCCATCTCCGTCCCGGCCGCGGTCCAGTCGGCGATCGTGCTCGTGGACCTGGGCACCGCGTGGCGGCTGCTGCCCTTCTTCGTCTTCTATTCGCTCCCCGCGCTGCTCGTCTGCGTGGGCGTGGTGGTGGTCCATGCATGGAGGGGCGACCGGGACGCGCGCATCTTCGTCGTCGGGCTGGGACTCCTCACCCTGGTGCTCCTGCTCAGCGTCCTGCCGCTGCTCGGGTGGATGGAGGCGACCGACACGGAGGTCCATTGGGGCTTCTTCGCGCTCACGCTGTCGCTCGTGGCCATCGTCGCCCGCCGCTCCGCGGAGGTGGTGCGCTCGCTGGCCGAGCACACGCAGCTGCTCGACGCGCGCCGGGGGGACGTGCGCGAGCTGGCGCGCGGCATGGGCCAGGGCGCGGACGAGCTCGCCGCCGTGGTGCAGCAGCTGCGCACCTCCAGCGAGGAACAGACCGCGGGCATCGCCCGCCAGGCGGCGGCGCTGCTCGAGCTGGAGCAGACCGTGGAGGAGATCCGCCAGGGCTCCCACCTGACCTCGGAGAAGACCCGCGTGCTCGCGGCCTCGGCGGAGAGCGCCGAGGGGGTCGGACGCGAGGGGGCAGCCGCCATGGAGCGCACGCTGACGGACCTGGCCGCCATCCGCACCGAGGTGTCCGAGATGGCCGCGCGCATCCTCGCGCTCGACGAGCGCACCCGCGAGGTGTCCGGCATCGTCGATGACGTGAAGACGCTGGCGGATCAATCCAACATGCTGGCCATCAACGCCGCCATCGAGGCGGTGCGCAACGGCGAGAGCGGCAAGGGCTTTGGCGTGGTGGCGCGGGAGATGCGGCGACTGGCGGACCAGTCCATCCGGGCCACCCAGCGCATCCGCGACGTGCTCGACGGCGTGAGCATGAGCATGCGTGACGCCGCGCGGATGAGCGAACAGGGGGATCAACGGGTCCAGGTCAGCCTGGACTCGGTGCGCACCTCGGGAGCCCAGCTCCAGCGGCTGGCGGCCATCATCGCCGACACCGGCGGCAGCGTCCGGCAGATCACCCAGGCCGTGGCCCAGCAGGACACGGGCACGCACCAGATCGCCCAGGCCATCCAGGAGCTGTCGCGCCAGATGCAGAACACGCTGAAGGTCGTCGAGGAGACGCGCACCGTCACCCACTCCGTGCAGACCCTGGCGGAGCGCATGTCCGGCGTCGCCAGCCAGGCGCTCCGCTCCGACGCGCTGGAGGAACGGAAGGCCGCGGGCGCGTGAGCGGGGCGCCTCTGGGGTGACGGGGGAGGTCGTCCTCGGACACGCCGCGCGAGGCCCCGCCCTGACCTCCCGACGACACTGGACCGGGGCGATGCGTGGAGAACGTGACGTCCGTCGCGGACGGGGACGCGGAAGCTGACGCGGCCATGACGTGGCGCGCGTACGAGCACCGCATGGATGAGCGTGTGAAACCCAGGTTGCGCGGCGTGTCGCACATGCTCGCGTTCGTGGCGGCGCTGGTGGGGTGCCTGCGGCTGGCGCGGGTCCCCGTGGAGGGCGCGCAGTCCGTGGCCAACCTGGTGTTCGGTGGCAGCCTGGTCCTGATGTTCGGGGTGAGCGGCAGCTACCACTGGCCCACCTGGAGCGCGGCGACGTACCGGCGGCTCCAGCGGCTCGACCACGCGTCCATCTACATCCTCATCGCGGGGAGCTTCACGCCCCTGGCGACGCTGGCGCCCATGGGGGGCTGGAGCCAGCGACTGCTCTGGGTGATGTGGGGCGCGGCGCTGACGGGCGCGGCGCTGACGCTCCTGGGCATCTCCGCGTCGCGGGGGCTCCGGTCCGCGCTCTACGTCGCGCTGGGCTGCGTGGCGGCCCCGGTGATGCTGAACCTGCCGGGCGTCATGGGCGCCAGCCGGGTGGGCTGGCTGTTCTTCGGGGCCGTGCTCTACGCGGTGGGCGCGGTGGTGTACGCGCGCCGCTGGCCGGATCCGGCCCCGGCCGTCTTCGGCTACCACGAGGTCTTCCACGCGATGGTCGTCGCCGCGGCCGCCACGCACTACGCGGTGCTGATGGACTTCGTGGGAGGTTAGGACCCGCGCGGCTCGCGGACGGCGTCCCGTGCGCCGCGTGACAACCGGCGGGATGTGGACTCAACACAAGCCCCCGGGGCACATGGGGGACGCCTGTCAGCGTGTTTAGGCTGCTCACGCCCGACGAACCGCGGGCAGGGGGGGCAGCACCATGGCCGACGAGACGCGCACCACGCAGTGCTGCATCGTGGGAGGAGGCCCGGCGGGAATGATGATGGGGCTGCTCCTCGCGCGGGCCGGCGTGGACGTGATGGTGTTGGAGAAGCACGCGGACTTCCTTCGCGACTTCCGGGGCGACACCATCCACCCCTCCACGCTGGAGCTGATGCACGAGCTGGGATGGATGGACGAGCTGCTCGCCCTGCCCCACACGAAGGTCCCGCTCTTGCGCTTTCAGAGCGGCGCGCACAGCGTCGCCGTGGGCGACTTCCGCCACCTGCCGACCCACGCGCGCTTCATCGCGATCATGCCGCAGTGGGACCTGCTCGACTTCCTCGCGCGCAAGGCCGCGGCCTACCCGGGCTTCCACCTGCTCCGCCGCACGGCGGTGACGGACGTGGTGCGTGAGCGGGGCCAGGTCGTCGGGGTCCGCGCCCTGACGCCGGAGGGCATCCTCCAGGTGCGCGCCTCCCTGGTGGTGGCGGCGGACGGTCGGACGTCCACGGTGCGACAGCAGTCGGGCCTGGAGGTGGAGAACCTGGGCGCCCCCATGGACGTGCTCTGGTTCCGGGTGACACGCAAGCCCGACGACCCCGTGGATCCCATGGGCCGCTTCGAGCGCGGACAGCTCTTCATCCTCATCAACCGGGGCGACCAATGGCAGTGCGGCCGGATCATCGCCAAGGGCGGCTTCGAGCACCTCCAGCGGCAGGGCCTGGAGTCCTTCCGGGACGACTTCGCGAAGCTGACGCCGTTCCTCGCGGACCGCCGCCAGGAGATCCGAAGCTGGGATGACGTGAAGCTGCTCACCGTCCGGGTGGATCGCCTGCGCACCTGGTATCAGCCTGGATTGCTGTGCATTGGAGACGCCGCGCACGCGATGTCTCCCGTGGGAGGCGTGGGCATCAACCTCGCGGTGCAGGACGCCGTGGCCGCCGCGAACCTGCTCGCGGGCCCCCTGCTCGCCCGGCACGTGACGCCCCAGGACCTCCACCGCGTCCAGCAGCGCCGCGAGTTCCCCACCCGGGTGACGCAGCGAGCGCAGGTGCTCATCCAGGACCGCGTGCTGGGCCCGGTGCTCCGAAACCCCTCCCCTCTCTCGCGACTGCCCCTGCCCCTGTGGCTGCTGGAGCACGTCCCCGCCCTGCGCCGCATCCCCGCGCGCCTCGTCGGAATGGGGGTCCGCCCCGAACACGTGCACACCCCGATGGCACCGGCGGCCCCCGCGCAATGACGCCACGCACTCACAGCAACAAAGTCTTCACAACCATGACGCTGGCGCTACGCTGGGCGCCATGTCTCAGACACGGATCTCCAGGCACATTGAGCTGCTCAACGAGGCGTTCGAGCAGCGAATCAACGCCAATGAGGAGGCGTTCACCAACGTCAGCTTCGCCTTCCAGGTCAAAGAGAAAAACCCCCACCAGCTGGTCTTCTCGCTGCGCTACAGCGAGGGCATGGGGAGCTCCACATCGGAGTCCTTCATTCCATTGAAGACCCTGGACATCGACGAGGAGCGCTTCAGGGCTTTTGTCTCCGGAACGGTGAGCGCCATCGCGGAGAACGCGCCCCGATTCAAGTCAGACCTGGGTCGGCTCGACTTCGAGTTGCTGGAGGACATGACGCTCGTCACCGCGGAGGACTTTCGCCAGAGAGTCGCGCGGCAGCAGCAGGAACAGGAGTTCGACTCGGCGGTGTGCCTGCTGGAGAACCTCGCTGAGAACCTGGGCCTGGACTTCCCCGAGGACCGCCCGCCCTACCTGAAGCGCCTCCGGGCGCTTCTCTTCTACGATTTCTACCACAAGGACTTCGAGGAGCTGCTCGACGGCCTGCTCGACCAGTGGCGGGCCCTCCCCGTGGAGGAACGGCAAGCCACGACGGAGTGGCTTATCCTCGCCTTCAGGTGGGGGGCCCATTGCTTCGGGGACGCCCTCTGGAGGGGCCAGAGGCGCGGTCAGGCGGACATCCTCACGAGCGAGCTGGAGACGCTTCACCTGGAGTGGCACGGCGTCCCCGTTCCGGCTCCGGTCAACGCGGAGGAAGAGGAGGCCGAGGCGCCCCCTTCCGTCGGCGAGGAGACCGCCGCCCCTCGGTTGGAGTGGAGCACGGCCGCGAACGCCGTGGTGCGGGTTCCCCTGTCTCAAGCGGCCACCTGGACCCGGCGCATCAAGAACATGGGGGGACCTGGAGCCGGGGTGATTGTCGCGCTGAACGGCGACGTTCTCGCGACGCGGCTGCTCGCGGTCCGCCTGACGCTGGATGGGACGGAGTATCCCATACACGTCGGCCCGCTCGCAGGAGGCCAGACCCAATGCATGCTGCCGTTGGAGCCTCAAGGTGAACACGAGCTTCAGCTCACCTTCCACGGACGAGGCGCTGGAGGCGGCTTCGTCAAGGCGGGAGTGATGGCCCTGGCCGTCGCGGGCGGCATCACCTCGAAGGAATGGGAGACCTTGCAGGTCTTCATCGGTTGAGGGCAGCACCGGGAAACGGAGAACACGTCATGACCACGAAACCGATGCTGCGCCTCTTCGCGACCCCCGAGGAACTCTGGGTCGCCTCCCTCACCCAGTTGGAAGTCTACAAAGGCTCTCAAGGCCTGCATCGCAGGGTCGAGGGAGACGTGGAGTTCAATCGACTGTCGAACTGCGTCCTGGCCGTCGCCCCGGAGGCCCAGCGGATCTGGATGGGCCGCGGAGCACAGCGGGAGGTGGAGACCTTTGGCCCGGAGCGTTCGCCCCCTCGAATCTTCACCCTGGCCGAGGGACCCGATACGCCCTGCAAGCCGTTGAACGTGGAGTTGGCGGACCTGGTCTGCGACGGAGCGCGGCTCATCGGCTGTCAGGTCGACGGACGCGCCAGCCTGAGCCGAATCCTCTGGAGTGACTTGTCAGGCGAGGACTGGCGGACGCTACCCTTGCCCGAGCCTGTCATCGCGGAGCCACATCAGTTGGCCGCGTCCGAGGAAGCCGAGCGAGGGGCACCTTCGGGCGTCCTGCTCTCCAGCCATCTGCATGGCGTGGTGGCGGTGGACCCGGGCGCGGGACGGATCGCGGTGATTCGCCCCGGCTCCCCCAAGGTGGACTTCGTGCTGCAGTGGGAGCCCTCGACCCGCGAGGAGCAATGGTTCGCGGTGCCCACCCAGCAGGGGGTGCTGGTCGCCATCACCCAGAGCGGCCACGCCTCCACCCTGGCCCACTACTCGGACAAAGGCGCCCTGTTGACGGAGTTCTACACCGAGGGCACGGGCGCCGTGTGTGGACTCGCGCTCGCGGACGCCGACTCGGCCCTGGTGATCATGAAGTGCGCGCTGGGCCGCCTCGAGCTCTCGGACGAATCCTCGTTCGCGGAGATCACTTCGGTCCCGCTGGAGGATGCGTTCCGTTTCGCCACCGCGACCGCCGCCCCCGGCCGGGTGTGGATCGCCCCCGACCATTTCGAGTACGGCAAGCTGGCGCAGGTGCGCTGCGAGGCCGGCAAGCCCCTGGAGCTGCTGCTCTTCGAAAAGCCCCAGAAGAAGGGGGCGCCGCTCTGGGATGAGGGGCGTACGCGCCCCCGCCTCGAATGGGCCGTGGCCAACCCCGAAGAGAAGCTCACGGGAAAAACCGAGCTGGGGATGGCCGTGTCCTCTTCGGTGACCTGGAAGCAGCGCTTCGAGAATGTCGGCGCCCTCGGGGCCGGCCTCTTGCTTTCAGTGGGAGGGCGGCCGATGGAGTCGGGGCTGGTGACCATCAGCGTGCGCCTGAATGGAGAAGCGATTCAGCTCACACCTGTCCCGGGGCTCGACTCCACGTTTGAACGACGCATGACGCTCGAGCCACGGACCTCGGGGGAGCTGGAGTTCACCTTCCACGGAGTGAACGAGGGCTCGGGCCTTGTAGGGGTGGAGCTGTCGCCCTGGACGCCGCCGCGCTACCTGCCGGACCCTCAGTCCTTTGGCGGGACTCACAGCTTCATCACCCACTTCTTCGAGCTGAGGGTGAATCCCGCGGAGACGCCGTAACTCCGTCCCGGTGACAAACCCGCGGTCGCCCACACGAGTCTCCGTGCGGGCGACGCGGGTCCGGTGGCGGTTGGAGAACTCCTGGAGGCCTCCCTAGCAGGTGGTGCAGACGGGGCGGATGAGCTTCCACGCCCCGCAGCCGCTGGCGCCGCAGCACGTCTGGTAGAGGCTGCCGCCCCGGCCATGGTCGCCGTTGTGCCAGCTGCCATCCCCGCCCACCTCGCTACAGGCGCCGCAGGTCGTCTTCCACTCCGTCTTCTCCGCCAGCGAGCTGCCAAGGCCACAGTTCGGCGTGGAGCCAATGCCTTGCTCCACCTGCGAGGACTCGGCCCCGTCCGGCTCCGCCGCCGGCCCACAGGCAGAGAGGACGCCCACGGAGAAGCCGGTCACGACCAACACACGGAGGATGTTTCGCATGCAGGGTGCTCCAGGTGACGGAGGCGGAGATGCCTCGCGGCGCCAAGTCAGACAGAGAACGGAACCCCAGGCAATGACTGTCATCTCCGTCAAACCCAATGGAATTTTCCATACAAGAGCCGCCACGGCGGCACGCCGTGTTCTGATTGAATTGAAAGGAGACGAACGCCATGGGAATCAGCAAGGGCGGTGCGCAGTGGACTGGGGGCCTGAAGGACGGCAAGGGGGTGATGAAGCCGGGCCACGCCGCGGAGGTCCCCTTCTCGCTCGGCACCCGCTTCGAGGGGCAGCCAGGGAGCAACCCGGAGGAGCTCATCGGCGCGGCGCTCTCGGGATGCTTCTCCATGGCTTTGTCTCTGGGGCTGGAGAAGGCGGGCCTCAAGCCCACGCGAATCCAGACCAACGCGGACGTGCAGTTGGACAAGCAGGGGGACGGCTTCGCCATCACCACCATCGCGCTGAGCACCGAGGCCACCGTCCCCGGCGCCCATGACGCCCAGTTCCAGAAGATCGCGGAGGAGACCCGGAAGGGGTGCCCGGTCTCCAAGGCGCTCGCTGGCGTGAACATCACGCTCAAGGCGAGGCTCGCGGGCTGAGCGCCGCGGCCCTTGGGGGCGAAGAAGCCCCTGGACCGCGGCGTCCGGGGGCTCCTTGCATCCGGCCGCGGACGGCTCGCGACAGCCCCCGGTGCCGCGAAAGAAATGATCCCCGTGGCCGCTTCACCCCATGGGAGGTCTTCTGCGCAGGTGGGTGAAACGGACGCGGTGGCGGACGTGGTTCTGCGTGCGACGCGAGGGGAGACGTCCGCCTTCAACGAGCTCTACCGGCGCACACGCCCCCTGGTGGCACGGCTGGTGGCGGGTTTCGGCACATTGGATGCCGATGAGGTCGAGGACGTCCTCCAGGAGTCGTACGTGCGGGCATTCCGGGGGCTGCCCCGGCTGAAGGAGGCTGGCGCCTTCACCCCGTGGCTGCTGACCATCGCACGCAACCGGGCGCGCACGCGGCTGGAGCGGCGCACCCTCCTGAGACGGTTGGAAGAGGACCTGCCGGACCCGGCTCCGGAAACGGTGCCGCCCATGCCGCCAGCACTCCAGGTGGAGCGGGACATCGCGGTGGTGCGACAGCTCATCGCGGAGCTGCCCGAGGGCGAGGAGAAGAAGACGGTGCAGCTCTTCTACATCGAGGGACAGCTCACGGCCCGGGAGATCGCCCACCAGCTCGGGGTGGGAAAGAGCACGGTCACCATGCGGCTGGAGCGGTTTCGAGGACGCATCAAGCGGGAGCTCCTCCAACGGGTGCTCGCCGGACGGTGGGAGTGAGCCATGGAACACCTGGATGCCTCCGCGATGCGAGACCTCGCGAATGACGAGCCCACGACCCGGACCTACTTCGCCCGGCACCTGGCCTCCCCCTGCGAGGTCTGCGAGGCCTTCCTCGCCACGCACGTGGACCCGCTCGATGGACACACGGATGCGCTGCTCCTGGGACTCGCGCCTCCGTCAGAGTCCACCGTGGGCGTCCCCCCCTGGGTGCCTCCGCTGGCGGCGCCCCGGACCCGGCGCTTCGCGGCGCCGCCCGCGCGCTACTGGGGGTGGATGGCCGGCGCGGTCGCGGCGTCGGTGTTGATGGTGGTGCTGAGTCCAGGCGAGCAGGCCCCCACGCCCGGCGTGCAAGGAATCGGTGAGAAGGGCACGGGCCGCATCTCCCTGGAGCTGGCCGTGGTCGCCAGGAGCCTGGACGGCGGCCTGCGCCGGCTGGACGCGGGAGCCGTCGTCGCGAGGGACGAGGTGCTGCTCCTGCGCTACCACGCCACCGAGTCCGGCACCGCGCTGCTCTACCAGCAGCGCGAGCACCAGCCCGCGGAGCTGCTGGGCCGCTTCCCCCTGGAGGCCGGAACGCACGACCTGGAAGGCCCCGAGGGGCTCACCGGCGTGAGCCTGGAGGCGGACGAGGGCCCGCTGTCGTTGATGCTGGTCGCCTTCGCTCCGGGAGAAGCCGCGTCGGAGGAGGACGCGCTCGCCGCCCTGGAGGCGGGCGTGGCCCCGGATGCGCGCCCGGGGACCGTGGCGCGGTTCGACGTGCGGGTCCAATCCGGCCAGACTCGGGCGCCGTGAGGCCCCTCCTCCCCCTCCTTCTCGCCTTGCTCTGCGCCTGCGCGGGCCCCTCCGCCGCGCCAGGGGGCAAGGGAGGGCTCGTCCCGCTGCGGCTCGACGCGGCGGACCTGTCGCGCGCCTACACGCCCCGGCGGCTCGCGCTGCTCGTGGGCATCTCCTCGTTCGAGGATCCCCAGTGGCGTGCCCTGCGCTTCTCCAGCAAGGACGCCACGGACCTGGCGGCGGCGCTGAAGGATCCCTCGCGCGGCCACTTCGATCAGGTGCGAGTCCTCACGCGCCCGGAGGAGACGACGAAGGAGGCCATTCTCGCGGCGCTGCGGCAGCTCAAGCGGGAGGCCACCCGGCCCGACGACGTGGTGATGGTGTACCTGTCCGCGCACGGCACGCTCGCGCGCGACGGCCGGGGCATGCTGACGCGCTACCTGGTCACCCACGACGCGGCCTACCGCGCCATTCCCCAGACGGCGCTCTCCATGGACGCGCTGAAGGCGGAGTTTGAACAGCTGCCCAGCCGGCGCCGGCTGCTGGTGCTCGCCACCTGCCACAGTGGCAGCGGCAAGTCCCTGCTCCCCCGCGAGGTGGAAGAGGACCTGGCGGGCATCAAGTCCGGCTTCTACGCGCGGCCCCTGGAGGAGTCGTCCCGGGCCTCCATGGTGTTCGCCGCCAGCGATTGGGGCGAGACGGCGCGAGAGGACGCCAGCCTGCGCAACGACATCTACACGTACTTCCTCATCGAGGGCCTGGGAGGCGCGGCCGACCGCAACGGCGACGGGGCCGTCACCGCCACGGAAGCCCACGACTATTCACGCCGCCGCACCTTCGCCTTCACGGAAGGCCGGCAGCGCCCGTCCGCGGAGATCGTCGAAGTGGGCGCGGATCCCGTCATCCTCGCCGGCCGCATCGACCGGACCGGCCAGCCGGAGCTCTTCTCCTACAGCCCCCGCCTGGACGGCTTCACGCTCAAGGTGGACGGGGAGCCGCGGCTCGAGCTGCCCGGTGGCGCCGCGGTGGGCCCGGGCCGGCGCACGGTGGAGCTCACCAAGGGGGATGCGGTCCTCGTGCGGCGCGAGGTCGACGTGGCCCGAGGCGAGCGTCTGCCCTTGGAGCGCCTGCTGTCGGACGCCATCCCCCGCCGCGCGCTGTCGCTCGTGGGAGGCATGATGTCCTTCGCGGACGGCAAGAGCCGGCGCGAGCTCCTGCCAGCGGCGCCCCAGGTGGGCGTCGTGCTGCGCCTGGAGGACCTGCCACTCCAGGACCTGGGCCTGCTGTTGGACGTGGGCTTGAGCCGGGGACGGCGCACGCTCCAGGTGGCGCCGGGCAGCGAGGTCCCCTTCGGCTACACGTCGCTCACGGTGGGCGCGGCGGTGCCCTACCTGTGGCGCTGGGAGCGTTTGACGCTCTTCGCGGGACCGCGTGTGGCCGCGTTGTATCTGGGCAGGTCCTTTGACGTGGAGGCCTTCTCCGGAGGCCAGCGCTACTTCACCGTCAGCCCCGGTGTGGTGGGCGGACTGGTCCTGCGCCTGGGCGAGCGGCTGGAGCTCACGGCCCAGGGGCACGGGATGCTGACGTACGTGGTGACGGACGGACAGGGACAGGCCGTGGGCTTCGTCGGCGGAAACGCCGGCGTGGGGTACCGCTTCTGATGCGCCACGAACGCCTGCTCCTGCTCCTGTCGTTGCTCGGCGCCAGCCTGTGCCTGGGCGCGTGCGGCAGCCTGGACAACGACCCCTTCCGCACGGGCACCGTGCACGGACAGCTCACGGAGTTCGACCCCGCCGTCGCGCTGGTGTCCGTGGTGGGAACCCCGGGCGTGCGCACCGGCGTGGACGCTGACGGACGCTTCACGCTGGAGGACGCGCCCGCGGGCCCGGCGGAGCTCTTCATCGTCGCCACCCACGACAAGGCCGCGCGCGTGCCCCTCACCGTGCAGGGGGGGCGGTCCGTGGAGGTCGCGGCGCTCACCCCCGCGCCCGCCGGCACCTTCTTCCTCAAGCTCCACGCGAGGGGCAGCCTCCAGATCCAGGGCGCCACCGCGTCGGTGGCGGGCACCCCCATCGGGGCATCGGGGCTCGATGACAAGGCCCCCCAGCGAATGGGGCCACTGCCGGAAGGTTGCTATGAGGTCAGCGTCTCCGCGCGCGGCTTCGCCACGGCATCCACGCAGGGCTGCGTGAGCCAGGGCAAGCAGACGGTGCTGCACGTGGAGCTGACACCACGGGAGGCCTATGCCCAGCAAGGCTGCGCGGTGACGGGCTGTGGCAATGGCAGCCATTGCGCGTCGGATGGCCGCTGCGTGGAATGTCTGGACGACACCGGGTGCGCGTCACCGCTCGTCTGCCGGGGCGCTCGCTGCGAGGGACCCGGCCCCCAGTGCGCGCCCTGCACCGGGAACTGGCAGTGCGGAGCGTCCCTGCACTGCGGGGACCTCCCAGGGGGCGGCACGGCCTGCGTGGCGACGTGTGGCACCGGCCTGCCTGATTGCGCGGAGGGCCTCACCTGCCAGGACGGACAGTGTCTGCCTGAGCCTGCGCGCTTCCCCACCTGTGAGGACTTCCGCCAGTAGTCCCCGGGTCCGCGTGGCCACCCCGGTTCGAGCGGGGTCTTCCTGCCGGCGAGACACTCCCCCTTCCCAGGAGGAGCCCCCCCTCGCCTCACAGGAGGATGTCCATGCGAAACGCGCCCACTTCCTTGTCCGTGGCGTGGAAGGTGCTGTGCACGGTGCTGATGCTCTCGGCCTGTGGCGGCCGGCCCGCCCCGACGGACGACCCCTCGCTCAGCGCGGGCGATGACAACCTGGGCAGCGCCGCCGGCGAGTCCTCCGCGACGGACGGAGGCACCGGCACCGGGGGCGTCGGACACGTCACCCTCTGCCACCGTCCCCCAGGCAACCCCTTCAATGCGCACTCGATCTCCGTGGGCATTCCGGCGATGGCCGCGCACCTCCGCCATGGCGACACGCTGGGCGCGTGTGACAGCGGCGGCGAGACGCCGTCGGATGGCGGCACCTGCGAGCCCGACGCTGGCTCCGGTGGCGGCACGGACGGTGGAACGCCGACGGACATCGACGCGGGCCCCCAGTGCATCCCCGAGGGCGGCGAGTGCCTCTCCGAGGGCACCGAGACCTGCTGCAACCGGCTGTCGTGCGTTGAAGGTCAGTGCTGGCCCATCATCGGCTGAGCCCGTGTCGCGGCGGGCAGGACGGCCCTCCCGGCCCGCCGTCGCCATGGATGTGGCCAGCGGGGGGCCGCACGGGTCTCCTGGGCGTTCTCCCCTTCCACCTCCGAGGCCCTCCCATGAGCACCGTGCGTCAGCTGACCTCCTCCCTGTTCCTGGTGACAGGACTCCTGTTCCTCGCGGCCTGCGGCGATGGCGGCAAGGCCCACGTCACGCTGAAGCTGACCGACGCCCCAGGGGACACGTTCGAGAAGGCGGTGGTCACCATCTCGAAGGTGTACCTGAAGGGCCACGTGGACGGGCAGGACGGCAAGGGAGACGTCGTGCTGCTGAGCGAGCCGGTCACCACCGACCTGCTCACCCTGGCCAACGACACCGCGGACCTGGTGAAGGACGCGGAGGTTCCCCCCGGCACGTACAAGGAGCTGCGCTTCGTCATCACTGGTGGCTACATCCAGGTGAAGCAGGACGGAACGAGCCGCATCTTCGCCACGTCCAGGGACTACGCGGGCCTGCCCGCGGGCGCGCAGGTGGATGGCGACCTGCAGATGCCCAGCGCCAGCAGCTCCGGCCTCAAGGTGAAGTTCGACAAGGACGCCGACGTCACCATCACCAGCGATGACAACCAGAAGGTCATCCTGGTGGACTTCGACGTGGCGCAGAGCTTCGGCAAGGAGGCAGGCGGCTCCGGCAAGTGGGTCATGCGCCCCGTCATCAAGGGCGCGGACCTCCAGTTCTCCGGCAACGTGGAGGTCAGCCTGGAGGCACGCGACGGGCTGTCGCTGCCCCTGGGCCTCCCGCAGCTGGGCACCTTCAAGGCGGTGCTCATCAACGCGGACGGCAGCCGCGAGTCCCTCGCCTTCACCGCCGCCTCCGGCACCCGCTACGTGGCGGACTTCAAGTACCTGCTGCCCGGCACCTACCAGGTGGACCTGGAGACCGTCGCGGGCGTGACCTTCAGCACGGACCTCGCGCGCCCGGCGACCACCCAGGTCAGCTCGGGCGCGGAGGCCGACGTGCACTTCGTCCTCACGTCCTACACCGTCGAATAGCGCCCAGGGGGTCAGGCCGCCTTCTCACCCGAGCGGTCCTTGGCGGCCTGCACCTCCAGCGTGATCTCGATCTTCTCCCCCACCAGCACGCCGCCCGCCTCCAGTGCCTGGTTCCACGTCAGGCCGAAGTCGCTGCGGTTGATGGTCGTCTTCCCCTCGAACGCGGCCTTGGTGTTGCCCCAGGGGTCCACGGCGATGCCCAGCTGCTCCGCGTCGAGGACCACCTCGCGGCTGATGCCCCGGATGGTCAGCTGCCCCGTCACCTTCAGGTGCTTGCCCACCGGCGCGACCTGGGTGCTCCGGAAGGTGATGGCCGGGAACTTCTCCACGTCGAAGAAGTCCGGCGAGCGCAGGTGGTTGTCGCGCTGCTCGACGCCCGTGGTGATGCTCGCCGCCTCGATGGAGACGGAGACCGAGGAGCCCGCGGGGTTCGCGTCGTCCAGCGTCAGCGTCCCGCCGAACTTCGTGAAGCTGCCGCGCACCTTCGCCACCACCATGTGGCGGACGCTGAAGTGGATGCCCGTGTGCGTCGTGTCGATGTTCCAGAGGGTCGAGGCCATGGTCGTCTTCCTTGTCGTGAATGGGCTTCGTGAGAGGGCTTTTGCTCCGACGAGACGCAAGGTAGCGGCCTTCCCGGTTCCGGATTAGACGGGACGAACAGGATGGACTGTTCCAGGGTTGGAACAGTCCCCCTCCCCTCTCCCGCACCAGGACGGCCGGCCATGGACCTCAACGAACTCCTCGTCTTCGCCCGGGTGGTGCAGGCGGGCAGCTTCACGGCGGCGGCGCGCACGCTGCGCATGCCCAAGTCCACCGTGAGCCGGAAGGTGTCCGAGCTGGAGGAGCGCGTGGGCGCGCAGCTGCTGCAGCGCACGACGCGCACGCTGCACCTCACGGAGGTGGGCCGGACGTACTACGCGCACTGCGAGCGCATCGTCGCGGAGGCGGAGGCCGCGGAGCTGGCGGTGACGCGCATGCAGGCGGGCCCCAGCGGCCTGCTGCGCGTGACGACGCCGCTGTCCGTCAACTTCCTCGCGCCGCTGGTGGCGCGGTTCCTGGAGCAGTACCCGGACGTCCAGTTGGAGCTGCTGTGCACGGACCGCGCGGTGGACCTGATGGAGGAGGGCTTCGACCTGGCCGTGCGGGCCGGACGGCTGCCGGACTCGTCGCTGATGGCGCGCAGGCTGGGGGACATCGAGCGCGTGGTCGTGGCCTCGCCGGAGTACCTGCGGGCGCGGGGCGCGCCGCGCACCCCGGCGGACCTGGGGAAGCACGACTGCCTCTTCTTCGGCACCGCGCTGGAGGGCAACGTCTGGACGCTGCACGCCGGCGGGCGGGCGGTCGAGGTCCAGGTCGTCGGGCGGCTGGCCGTCAACGAGCCGGACATGCTGCACGCGGTGACGCTCGCGGGCTCGGGCGTCGCGCTGCTGCCGGGCCTGCACTGCATGGAGGATCTGAAGACCGGGAAGCTCCAGCGCGTGCTGCCGGACTGGAGCTCCGCGGGGGCGCCTGTCCATGCCGTCTACCCGCCCACGCGCCACCACGTGCCCAAGGTGATGGCCTTCGTGGAGTTCCTGCGCGAGCACTGGCCCGCGCACCAGGGGGCGCTCAAGCGCGCGAAACGCTGAAGGCGCTCCGGCGTTTCGTCTCGTGGATGGAACGATGTGTCCCGAGGTTCGTGGCTGGCCAGGTGGGGTCCCGGAGCGCATGTTGTTGGCGAAAGGAAACACCCACCATGATGAACGTTCGACCTTCCGAAGCGCGCGGACATGCCAACCACGGCTGGCTGGATTCGCATCACACCTTCTCGTTCGCCAGCTACTTCGACCCCGACCACATGGGCTTCCGCGCCCTGCGCGTCATCAACGAGGACCGCGTCCAATCCGGCGAGGGCTTCGACACGCACCCGCACCGGGACATGGAGATCATCACCTACCCGCTGAGCGGCGCCATCGCGCACCGGGACAGCACGGGAGGACAGGGGCTGCTCCGCGCCGGTGAGGTGCAGCGCATGACGGCCGGCACGGGCGTGATGCACAGCGAGATGAACGGCTCCAGCGAGGACGTCCACTTCCTGCAGATCTGGATCATCCCCGACAAGAAGGGCCTGAAGCCTGAATATGAGCAGAAGCTCTTCCCGGAGAAGGACCGGCAGGGACGCTGGCGCGTCGTGGCCAGCCCCGACGCCCGCGACGGCAGCCTCACCGTGCACCAGGACGTGCTGCTGTCCAGCACGCTGCTGAGCCCGGGAGAGAAGGCGGAGTACACGCTGCCCAAGGGGCGGCACGCCTGGGTCCAGCTGGCGCGGGGCACGGGCACGCTCAACGGCGTGGCGCTCAAGGCCGGTGACGGTGTCGCCGTGTCCGACGAGTCGAGCCTCGTGCTCGCCGCCACCGAGCCGCTGGAGGCGCTGCTGTTCGACCTGGCCTGATGCGGCCGGGACGAAGAAGGCCCCCGGGTCCAACGACCCGGGGGCCTTGTCATTTCACGCAAAGACACGCCCGGCCTCAGTCGCCCCACCGGATGCGGTAGGAGCAGGCGTGGCCGTCGAAGTCGAAGGACTCGACGCGCAGGTTCCGAGCTCCGGCGCGGGTCAGCCCGGCTTCGATGATGCCGCGCAGGTAGCCGGGGTTCCCGTTGCACTCGTTCACCCGGATGATGTGGTGCGCGGGGCCCTGGGTCAGCAGCTGGGACTTCATGTAGTTGTTCACCGTCTCGAAGCTCTCCTGGATGCGGACGACGACGCGCTCGGGGCCGAAGATGGGCCACATCGAGACCAGCGCCTTGCCCAGCACCGTCTGCTCCACGCCGTGGATGATGCCGACGCCCAGCCTCCGGTAGCCCTCGTCGCTCTCGACATTGGGATACAGGTGTTCCACGGTGACGCGCAGGGCATCCGCGAAGACCTGCCGGGACGTGTTGCGCGGGGACTGGGCATCGAGATCCAGGCCCACCGCGTTCAGCTTCGTCCTCAGGTCCGGCGTGAGGCTGCTACCAATGGAGCGGAAGAGTCCTTCAACCGTGT